>CBFDDS010000066.1:0-4949 GCA_965603625.1 Candidatus Woesearchaeota archaeon | reverse complement strand
AATATGAAGAGCAGTGATAAATCTCAAGAGCAGAAAGTACTTACTCTGGAAAAACTAGCCAGCCTGCCTGAAAAAGCCAGGAGAATGCTTGGTCTGACTGATTAAAAATAGTAAACTATATAAACCTATTAAGCTAAATAAATTCTTAAGAGAGAAAAAGAGGTGGTATGTTCTTTGGGAAAGGATGACGAATATGAATTGCTTCCTAAACAGGAAGTTGACATGCTCAAAAAAGAGATTGCACGCCTTAAAAAGAATCCTTTAGGGGACCTGCCGGAAGGCGAGAACATGCTGGATGCTATCAATAATCTTAACACCAATATCAGCAAGCTCATAGATATCTTCTCAAAGGCAGGAGCAGACCTTGCCAGTGATTATTCTGAGGGCACTGCGGTAGAGGACATCAAGACAATAAAGGAGCAGAATGACGACATAGCAGAGGGCTTGGTAGCAGTGGCTGACATGGTAAAGGATATCAAGGAGTCAGCCCCAAAACCTGGTTTTTTTCCTACAGCAGAAACTCCTCCGGCTCCTCAAACTCAGAGGCATCAGCACCCAAGGATTGCTATGACGACACCAGGGCAGGAGCAGACAGGACTCCCGCCGCCAGGATATATACCTCCGCCGCCTACAGGCCTGGGAAGCCATGGACCAGCACCTGAACTGCCCTCGCTTGACATGTCGCCCCCAAGGAAGAGGAGGCGATTATTCTCTAAAAAATGATTTTTACTAATCCTATGAGGGATTTTCTTGCAAAAGCATCTCATCATGCTAAGCAGCAGAAGCTGACACAGCTGAATATACTGGAAGCAGACCTGATAGTGGCACAGGAGGATTTTCTTGACATACAGAAGAGGCTTTCCAGGGAGACTATTGTTGCTGTTGAGAGCAAGCTTCAGACTCTGAGAGATATTGTTAAGAACAAGAAGAAAGAATATGAGTGAATTCTAAATAGTTTTAATTTTGTTTTAGTTTTATACGTCCTTGCCCATCACTGTTCTCCTGCTGTTCTCCTTGGCCCTCCACAAGGCCTTCTTAACAATCTCATTAGCCCTCTCGTTAAGAGCAGTCACAAAATCAGCCGCAACACTCATATCCCCGCAGGCCTCCTTAATCTTGGCCTTTATAATAAGCATCTCAGTCATGGTACCACCCCTTTAACTTTTTAACTTATATTGTATTGTATAATAAGAATAATTTGACAGCGGATTTATAAAGGTTGCTTTTTTATTAATAATCACCCAGGTTTTTCTGGGACTTTATCTCACTTAATCTCCTTTTCATATCTTCAAAGACAGGTGTCAGGATATAACCCTCTTCCATGCCTCCAAGAACAGCACACTTGTCAGGATGGTGCCATGTATAGTAGGCAAGATAGGCGCAGAACACAGCGTCAAGCAGGTCCTCATAGTTTTTTAGTGCTTTTCCCTTTAATTTTCTCACGTCTCTGTTTGTTATTTTTTTTGGCAGCACCAATTTTGGCCTCTTTTTTTCTAAATCCTTAAGGTATTTCTGGTATTTCCTGAATTCTTTGTACAGGAAAGCGTAGTCTCTTTTTGGCTTGGACTTATACTGGAGGATTTTGTCCAGCTTGAATAAGACAACCATTGAGGGGTGCGGATAAACCTCAAAGAACTTCCTGGTCCTCTCAAATTTTTTTATGTGAGGGTCTTGCTTGAACTTATTCTTTTCTAATAGCCTTGATATCTCCTCTCCTCTGATCTTGCCTGACCACTGGCTAAGCCTCTTCCTGTTAGACGGGTGAGCGCCCGCATCATACTTTCTGAAGAGCATGCCTGTGAGCGCCTCAGCATGCCTTCTCCCCTCCTCGTTGGGAACAATAAGAGGCGCATCTATGGCTATGAATGCATTCTTGTCCTTAACATATTTTTTCACACAGCTAATTATCTCATTATCAGAGAGAAGAGTGTCGCCGAAACACAACTCAGCCTTATTTTTATCTCCTTTTAATACTGCTATGCCTGTAGCATTCTTCTCAGACCAAGCCAAATCAATCCCAATGAATAGCATGATGATAATTGATAACTCATTGATGCGTGTACCAGAAAGACAGCTTATTCTTTTCCTTTTTATCCAGCTTCATGAAACCAAACCTTTCTGCCTGGATAATATCGCCTGCTTTAAGTTTCTTCATCAAAGGCTCTCCAAGACCCTTGACAACCCTCTTATCAGGCATTAAGACTTCTACCTTGACCAGGTCCTTTTGGATTGGCAGATAGTGCATGATTCTTGCCCCTTTCTCCCTGAACTTCCTGTATTCTGTGCTGTCAAAAACAAATGCCTTGTCCTTCTTCACAAAGTTGAGGCAGTCCATGAACCTGTAAAGTTTGCCTCTCTTCAAGACTTTGAAATCATCCTTTGAGATGTAGAAGTTCTCTTTTACCCTGAATTTCCTGCCTCCTCGCCTGTGATGAGGGTGCAGGTGCAGCTCTACCTCCATCTCAGGAGCACCGCTAATCATGATTTTAACAGGGTCTGAGACAAAGAAGTACCTGTCAGCCTTCTCATCCAGGATTCTCCTGTTATGCACGATAAGGTCATCCCAGGTAAGAGTGGCCTCTGACTTGGTTATGCCTGTGCTTAGCACAAAGTTCTTGATAGCCTCAGGAGTAAATCCCCTTCTCCTAAGGGCGACAATGGTTGCAAGGCTGGGGTCATCCCATCCTCTCAGTTCTTTTTTATTAATCATCTCCCTGATAACCCTGCCGCTGCTGGGCACGCCCTTAAGGTTGAATCTTGCAAATTCATAAGTGTATGTGCTTGTTAGCCTGAGCAGCTTTTGGATGTACTTCTGGAGCTCTGAGCGCATCTCAAACTCCTTGCTCCTAAGCCTGTGGGTAACTCCATAGTAGCCGTCCATTACAGCATTCTGGAAATCATAGTTGGGCCACACAAAGTACTTTTTGCCATGCCGGGCATGGGGCTCTCTCACAATCCTGAAAAGAGTGGGGTCTCTCATAGTGCTGTTGGTGTGCTCCAGATCAATCTTTAATCTGAGGACAGCAGCACCAGGCTTAAGCCTGTGAAACTTTTTCCACTCCTTATGATTCTGGTGCGGTGATTTATCCCTGCAGGCACAAGGCACTCCTTTGCTGCGGTTATCCCTGATAATGTCAAGGTTGCAGTTGCAAACATAGGCATCGCCTGATTTTATTATCCTTTCAGCCATCTTATAGAACAAAGGTATGTTATCAGAGGCATACTGGAGCTTGTCCCACTTAACACCCAGCCACTTGAAGTTCTCAATCATAATATCATAGAACTTCTTCTTAACAAGCACAGGATTGGTGTCCTCAAACCTCAGAATGAACTTTCCCTTGTACCTCTTGGCAAGCAGGTAGTTAAGGAACAAGGCCTTTGCATGCCCTATGTGAGGGAACTTCTCTGGTCCTGGAGGAAAAGCAGTTATAATCTTCTGCCTTGGCGTGATTCCAATGAAGGCAAACAAATCCTTCTCCTTGGCCGCTCTCTTCCCGAACAGCTCAGGATACTTCTTAATAACCAGGGCTTTCTGCTCCTCAAGAGACAAGGCATTAACATCCTTTACCTTGATATTAACCAGTTCTGACAGAAACTTCATATCTGCCTTTGCCTCGGGAATAGCCTGGATAACACTCCCAATGACAGCAGTGGGATTAGCCTTGCCATTATACTTAACCGCATTGTCCAGAGTGTACTTCTCAATTGCCTCTTCAAGGTCCATGACAGATAGAATTAGGATAGAGATTTATATAATTTGTTTTTTTAGGGTTGGTGTGCTGCCTTGGAGTAAAACAGGAGAGCAACCGATTCATGCAGGTTGCTCGACGGAGAACCCCGGACCGGAGGGAGGGCAAAACTCCGCAGCACTAACTATCAATAAAGACCCCCTGCCTTTTTAGGAGTCCCGATGCATCTCAGGTAGTACTGCCTGGTGTTGTTGTTATAAATAAACTTTGCATTAACAATGTACTTCTGGTTATGAGCAAACTCATAGTTGTAGCAGTCAATCCTTATTTTCTGGCCGCTGTAATCCTTTATGAAGTAATTAAAGCGCGAGGCGCTTCCCTCGGGAGCAATCTCCTTGGACGCTCTTCCGGCAACAGCAATATCCTGGTTGGCATAAGAAGCAGGCTCTCTCTGAAGGTCAACTATATCAATGGTGTCAACACTGGTGCATGAGGTAAAAAATAATGCTATTATGCCGAGCAGGAGCAGGATTCTTCTCATATAATAAACTTAGGCAAAGGGATATATATAATTAATGGTAATACATATAAATTACCTGGTTATAACTCATTCCAACGGGCCCTTAGCTCAGTCCGGTAGAGTGCGCCCTTGGCTAGGGTGAGGCCGCGGGTTCGAAAGAGATTTTTGCAAAAAATCTCGTAAAAAGCAGGCGACTCCTAGTGCTTCGCACCGGAGTCCCCTTGTGAAAAGCAAAAACTCACGAAAGTCCCGCAGGGTCCATGAACAAAGTGAATGGGACCGAGGCCCAAAAATCGTTTTTGATTTCAGAAAAACTTTGTTTTTCTGGACCAACAAATCAGAGATTTGTTGATTTTTGTGTGTCGCAGGGTCCATACGAGGTGGTAGTATGATTGGAATAATCTCTGACACGCATGACAACGTTCCTAAAATACAGAAGGCAGTGGAGCTTTTCAAAAAGCACCAGGTGGAGTTTGTAATCCATGCCGGCGATATTGTTGCTCCCGGCACTGTCAAGTATTTTAAGGGTGTTAAGATGAAGTTTATTTTTGGCAACTGCGACGGTGACAGGAAGATGATTGATGCGAAGGTAGGGGATATCAATGGCCAGCACTATGGCAGGATAATGGAGTTGAAACACAAAGGAAAAAAGATTGGTGTTTTCCATGGCGATGATATCTTAATCAATGACAAGATGCTCAATAATGGATACGATTATTACATCCACGGGCACTTCCATG
>CBFDDS010000065.1:0-5106 GCA_965603625.1 Candidatus Woesearchaeota archaeon | reverse complement strand
CTAATTAATGAGAGCAGGGAATACATTGAAGTTATAAAGGATGATGCTGGATGGAGTGATAATGAGACAGATGAGCTTGAGAAAGATTTTAATAAATTAAAAAACCAAACTATCGAGCTACATAACCTCTCTGTTGAGAGGATTCAAAGCGTGATAACTGCCATAGATGGGGTGTCTTCTTCTTTAGAAAAGCTTGAGTCAGACCTTAATAGAAGCAAGGAGCTTAATGAGGTGACCAAGGAGAAGCTTGACTCTGCCAAAAGCACACTCGCAAGCATCCAAAACGGATTTACAAATTTAAAGAATGCTCTAGAAAAGAGCAAAAAGAGACTTGAAGACATAGCTATAACAAAGGCAGAGACCATTGTGAGTCCAGTAAACACAAAGATAGAACCGGTGGTATCAGAGACCTCCAAGCTCACCTTTACTTTCCCCTTCTTATTGGTTCTGGTAATCATGTTTGTTGCTCTGCTCTTATCAAGCAGTCTGATAATGGTTGAGAAGCACTCCAAGGCCTTTTTTAGGAATTTCATAACCCCTACAAGACCCTTCCTTTTTGTGATAACCACCTTTTTAACCAGCTTTATAGTAGTAATCCTCCAAACCATCATAATACTCGGATTAGCAAATTATTTCCTGCACATCCCCTTGCTCAAGAATGCGCTTTTGACCATCTTGATAATCTTTGTTACAATAACCTTCTTTATTATACTGGGCATGGCTGTTGGATATCTGTTCTCCACCCAGGAAGGGGCAATAATGGTTTCAATAGTGCTCGGCTCATTATTCATGTTCCTGTCAAACCTGGTTGTTCCATTGGAGAGCCTTGCGCCCTTCTTTTCAAAGATAATAGGGTATAATCCCTATGTTATAGCATCTGACCTGTTGAGAAAATCCCTGCTCTTCACAGTCAATATCAATGAAACCATAGTAATAATCCTGATTCTCTTTGGGGCTTCTGTAGTTATCTTCTTATTAATAGCTCTTTTCCACGGGCTCATGGGTGTTAAGAAAATAAAAGAACCAAAAGAAGCGTTGGGGGATAGTTTTACAAAGCAAAAAGAGGGGTCTTCATCAAAATCAGCGACAAAGACCGAGGCCAAGGACACCCCAAGCGCCCACACTCTAGCTAAGCTGGAATTGTTCAAACAGGTTTCTAATATGACCAAGGCAGAATTTGAGGAAAACATTAATCTTAAGGAAAACAAAATAGCAAATACAGTTGAGAGGAGATTAGGAGATAAAAAACTAGCTCACAAGCTCAGGAAGACAACATCTAGGAAAGAGATACTGAAAATTCTGGCAGAGGAGATTAAAAAGGAAAAGAGGAAGAAAAACCCAGCGAAATGATTAATGAAATCTGATTTTCATATCTTCAACTCTTATTAAATATTAGATAACCTTTTTAAATACAGGACTTTAACCCTTCTAAAAATACGATAATTAAAATAGATACCCTTATTGGGAGGTGTTACTTTGAAAACGTCACATAAACGTGAGAAACATGAAACAAGTTCTGAAGAGCACAAGCACACAGAGCATAAAAAGACCGATAGCAAAACAAAACATAAAGAGACAAAGCACAAAGAAACCAAGCACGAAGAAGCCAAACCAAAAGCAGAGAGAAAACTGCCTGGTTATTTTTACCCTGTGGTTTCTGCCGTTATCATCGTACTGCTGGCTGTACTCATAATCTCTATTGCATTGAGACAACCTTCTGATGGAACTCCCTCTACAGGAGATAAAGTAAAGGTTGAGTTCTATGTTATGAGCCAGTGTCCATTTGGAACACAGGTTGAGGATGCTATATATCCTGTACTTGAGAGCATGGGAGAGGCAGTGGACTTTAACCTTGATTACATTGTGACTGAGACCTCTCCAGGCCAGTTTCAAGCCTTGCATGGAGAAACAGAAGTAAAAGGCAATATTGTCCAGCTCTGCGCAAAGAAGTATTATCCAGAAGATTACAAGTATGTGAACTTTATTGTGTGCCAGAACAAGGACGCAAGCAAGGTAGACACCAACTGGGAGGCTTGTGCCAAGGAGAATGACATGAATGTTGAAAAGCTGAGGGCTTGTTTAGATGGTAGTGAAGGAATAGGACTTCTAAGAGCTTCAATGACAAAAACACAGGTCAGGGGAGCAACAGGCAGCCCAACAATATACATTAATGATGCGCCTTACCAAGGCCAGAGAGACAGCCTTAGCTTTCAGAGAGCTATATGTAATTTTGCAGAACACGAGGCTTGTGCCAGCATCCCCAAATGCGCAGCTGATGCTGATTGTACAGAGCAGGAGAGCATGATCGGTGTGTGTAACAATCCCAGCCAGGCAGATGCTTACTGTACCTATGAGGAACCAGTAGAGGTTGACTACATACTGCTCACTTCAGCTGACTGCAAAGGCGCTGCATGCGATACAGCCAGAATTGTGCAGGTAACCCAGCAGTTATTCCTTGGCGGAAAGCCAAGGCCAGTGGATGCTGATAGCGAGGAAGGAAAGCAGATAATAGAGGAGTACAATATCGAGAAAGTCCCTGCTTATATCTTTGATAGAAGCGTTATACAAACCAAGACCTGGGAGCAGAGAACTGACTTAAGAACTGCCTTTGAGAAGATAGGAGACAAATACAAGCTAAGAGATGAGGCAACAGGAGCAACCTTCTTTGTGAGCGAAGAGGCACGGCAAGCCCACTATGACGCAATAGGGGTTACTCTCGGAGACAATAAGCCACAGATTGACTTCTTTGTTATGAGCTACTGTCCTTATGGTAACCAGGCAGAGGAGGGCATAGAACCTGTATTTCAGCTCTTTAAGGACAAGGTAGACTTCAACCCAAGATATGTCATATACAGTAATTATGGAGGGGGAGGACCCAATTATTGCATTGATGAGGAGAACAATCTCTGCTCAATGCATGGTATAGTTGAACTCAATCAGAATATCAGAGAGGCTTGTGTGGAGAAGCACATTGGAATAGCTGAATGGTTTGAGTTTGCTCTGGCAATGAATAAGGAAGCCACTTACAAGGATGCTGATGAGAAATGGGAAGGCGTCGCAGGGAAGCTCGGCTTGGACATTGACACAATCAAGAAGTGCTTTGATGAAGAAGGCGAGGCCCTCATGGCAGCTGACAAAGAGCTTGGTGACAAACTTGGAGTGAGAGGAAGCCCTTCTGTATTCATTGAAGGAGAGGCCTATAGCGGAGCAAGAACACCAGAGGCTTACAAGCAAGGACTGTGCGCTGCCTTTGATGAGCCACCAACAGAATGCAACACCAAGCTTGAAGGAGAAGCAACTCCACAGGCATCAGCACAACAACAAGGTAGCTGTTAGTTGTTAAACTGAAAATTTAATTTAAACTTTTTTATTTTTATCTTTTTTAATTTTTTTAATCTTAAGAGGGATTAACTTGTGTCTAGCAATACCTGGCAAAGTGGTTAAGATTGAGAAGGGTTTTGCAACTATTGATTATTCTGGAGAGCAGAGAAAGGCAAGCGTTGAACTTTTTGATGTAGAGCCCGGGGACTATGTAATTGTGCAGGCGCAGTTTGTGATACAAAAGATTCCTGAGAAAGAGGCCATTGAGGCGATAAAGCTATGGCAGGAAAACGAAAAGAAATGATTTCTGAAACCAACCCTCCTGAAAGATATTTTCTTAAATATGCTTATCCTTGTTCTTTTGTGCTTGTTGACCTTGGGAAGATAACTGATGAAAAGAGAAAAGAACTAGAAGAAAAGCTTCTAAAAAACAAGCCAATTGACAGAGCAGAGCTTGAAGACATTTTCAAAGCAGCGTTTAAGAGAATAAAAGAGATAGCTAAAGGGGAGGGCAAGGATTATTGGGATTTTGATGTTATAAAAGAATATTTCTTTGGAGAAAAACACAATGATTTTATTGATAAACAAGACGGGATGTATGTTGAATTCAGCCCTACGATTAGAGATTTATGCAAGGTCCATAAAGCAGTGGTTACTGAAAAACGAGAAAACATTCTGACTGTCAATTATGGGGGAATAGCAAGGAATGTTTTTGCTACTTTAGTGCCTGATGCAAAAGTTGGTGATAAAGTTACTGTTCACTGGGCTTTTGCAATAGAGAAAATTGACTGAGCTTTCTTTAAGACCGTTGTAAACCACACAACAGAGCCTATGCCTGCAACCACTAAAATCATTCCAACTATCTGCACTGGTGTTATCACTGTATCTACAAAGGCAAGATTTAGCAGAGTGGTTATCACAGAGCCAAGGAGCAGGATGCTTGCTGCAACGCCTGCCTTTATATGCTTTAAGCCAGAGTACCAGGTAAATACATACCCAACCAGGAAAATAGAGGTTACAAGTATCCACGGGAGGTGTGCGCTTGTTAAAGCGCTGACTAAGGCCAGTTTATTAGTGACTGCTAGGAATGCCAGGATTATGAGTGAGCCAAAGAACATCCTTCCAAATGCAACTATCTTGCTATCCAGGGTCTTTAAGGCCTGCTTTGAAATCACTGTTTCAACACCCCACAATAGGGTGGCACAGAGGATTAACAAGTCCCCTGTTGCGAACACAAAATTGCCTAGTTTTAATAGAAGGAAGTTGCCTGCCAAGAGCAGTATTGCTCCGATGACTATGCCTCTGCTCAGCTTTTCTTTCAAAAAGACCAGGGCCAGAATACCAACCCATATAAACATTGTTTTGTGGATAAAGGCCCCTTGTGCCGCGCTGGTCAACTGGAGCCCTTTAAAGAACAACAAGAAGGGAAGGCTGCCTCCAAAAACCCCAATTAAGAAGAGTTTTGCAATGTCTCTTTTAGAGAGTTCTTTCAGTTTCTTGAAATCCTTTGCCAGCAGGATTAAGGAGAATAAGAACACTGCTACAACAAGGTTTTTCGCTCCTGTAAAGATAGAGGAGTCAATCCCACCAACCCCAAACTTATTGATGAATATGGATACTCCTGATATTAATGCTGTTCCAAGAACAAAAAACAACCCCTTTTTATTCACGAAAATCACCTGATTTTTGGGAACTCAAAAAAGATTTTCTTTTTTGTAGTCCATGACAATCTTTAAATAAAGGCTTGTATAAATATGTTTTGGTATGAAAAAAATCTTGGTGTTT
>CBFDDS010000064.1:0-5126 GCA_965603625.1 Candidatus Woesearchaeota archaeon | reverse complement strand
TACCTTGACGACCTGCCCAGAGTAAAAGGCTCAGCCATAGTCCTTGATGACAGCAACGAGAAGATGTATCCTATGAAAGTAAGACCCAGGTTCACCTGGCATGGTGGGGAGGCGCCGACAGCCCTCCAGCAGGAAGAGAAGATATTCGAGGAGTAAAACTTATTTCCGTCTCTTCTACAATTAAATTTATATATCACCCAGTAATCCCTTCTAGCATGCCTTTCAGCAAGACCTTTCCAAAAACAACTAACAAGAGTGTGTATCCCAAGTGGATAGAGGTATTCTTAACAGAAAAAGAAGAGCAGGAGCAGGAAGAGCTCTCCAGAAAAGACAACATAAGGCTAATGAAGGAGTGCATTGACAACACAAAAAAGATTTTCTCAGAGCAGAAATTAAAGGATTATCAGACAGACATAATCAGAGTGGCAGTTGCCTTGTTTGAGAAGCGCGCCAGCCACTCAGTCTATTGGAAGGAGAGTAAGGCCAAAGAGAAGTTTGATGCACAACAAGCCAAAAAAGAATGAGTAGCCTGTTTCTTGCTATCCCTTATTATTTCTTGTGCTTAATTTTTTTGCTTTTTCTTATCCTTTTTTTTGCTTTCTTCCTTTTTTCACGAGGAGTGGGCTCTTTCTTAACAGGCTCTGCAGGGGGTTCTATGCCCTCCTTTTCTCTTAAGTCTTTCTTTTTCTCCTCTTCCTTCTCTCTCTTGCGCTTTTTCTTATCTACTGCCTCTCCCTTACCATAAAAGATCATCTCCCCCTTTTTCTTAACAACAAACTCGGGCTCTTTAAGCTTCAGCCTCTTCTTATCAGGGTAATGGTCTTTCTTGTTCTCTATGAAAGCATAAAGATTCCTGGCAATATCTGTCTGGGTTATTATGCCAAGGATTCTGCGCCCATCAAGCACTGGCAGCCTCCTGAAGTTGTGCTCAAGCATGAACTTGTTAATCTGGGAGAGGTCGAATTCAGGACTGATACAGATAACAGGGCTTGTCATCAGGTCCTTCATATAAGAATTTCTAAGCCGGTTGGGATTAAGGAAGAACTCACTCACAATATCAAACTCTGTGAAAACACCCTTAATCTGCTTCTCCTTATCTGCAACAAGAACAGAGCCTATGTCCCTTGAAGCCATGAGGTTCTTGGCTTTTAGGAACTTATCATCCTCAGAAACCATGAGCACCTTCTTGGTCATCACATCCTCCACCAAAGGCGTATCCGGGACCGGGCTTTGTAGGTTTGCAACTGCCTTGCACAGGTCTGTCTGGGTTACTATACCCTTTAACTCCTCATTCTCCACAATAACCAGCTTTCTGAAATTATGAGCCTTCATAATCTTCTGGGCCTCAAAGAGGTTGGTGTGGGTATCCACGGTGAAGAGCTTCTTGGTCATGATGTCATTAACAATCATATCAGCTTTATGTTCAGTGGCCATGCTCAGTTTCTTAATAAAATCCCTCTCAGTGATAATGCCGACAGGCCTGTAATTCTCGAGCACGACAACGCAAGAAACATGAGCTCCAATCATGGTATGAGCAGCCTCCACAAGGCTGTCCCCCCTGTGAACAGTGATAACATCCCTGGTCATTATATCCTTCACTCTAAAAGAACCAAGCTCAGAGTAACAGTTCCCATGAAACGCCTTTCTCCTAAACAGCCTGAAAATTCAAAACACCTCTTTTCCCTTCTAAAAAGAATACTCAATTTCTGATTATTTAAATGTTGCGAATAGAAGAGTCAAATCAATAAGGGAGGTTAGCACCAGCTACGGCACGCTTCTGCTCTGATAAGGCTCCACCTCCCCGTAAGGGACAACCCCCTGTTCCGCTTTGATAAATCAGTAGGTATTGCCTCCGCAAATAAGGGTGCTAACCCTCCAAAAGGCAATTCTAAAAGAAAAAGAAAAGAAAAAAATAAAAAATATTTATTCCTCGAACTGGTGCTCTAAATCCTTCTGCCTTACAATGTTAATAATCATGTCCCTGAACTCGTACTCGTCACCGTCAAAGGTAATCTCGAGGGGGATTCCAAAGAAGTTATCAACAAACATGCTTCCTAGCTTGCCATTAATCTCAAATGTTACCTCTACACCAATCCTCTTCTCAACAGTCTGGGACCTGCCTGTGAGTTCTGCACCGTCTATTTTTGAGAGCCAGTGGAAAGGAGTCTCTACAAAGTACTCATCGAACTCAACATCAAAGGGCTTATCCCTAGTAGAGCATATATACCTATCCTCACAATAAGCAACTGCGGTCTTCTCCTGGAGGTCAAAATAAATGGTGTCAAATGCTTCATCCTTGCTGAACCTTACCTTGTTTGCAAGATCGATCTTTATCTCATCCCTTGAAGCAGTGATAATGTTGTCTGGCAGAGTCTTTGTTGAGATAACATAGGTATACTGTATGAAATCAGCCTTTGCACTCTTGTCAAATAACTCCTGTGCCTCTTCAGAGATATCAAGGTCGATTTTCTCTTCCTCCTCTGCTTCTTCCTCTGCTGCTTCTTCCTCTTCCTGCTCCTCTGGTCCTGGCTCTATCACTTCGGGTTCTTCCTCTTCAGCCTCCTCTGCTGGCCCGCAATTGTCAGGGTCAGTAACCCTACTGCCGTCAGGACACACAAAGACCTCTTGTACAGGGGCACAGCCTGCAACAAACAACAAAACAAGTGCCAGTCCGATTACACCTAGTAAGAATTCCTTTTTCACAAAAACCACCTCTCCTATGTTTTTATTTTAAAAAAGTTTCTATAAAAAGTCCTTTCTAACATATTATAATCCTATCTTATATTTAATATTTTTCCTTCTTCTCTCTCAGATGCAGGTATATAACCCCTGCAACCAAGAGCATAACAGCTATGGTTGAAAGGAGTATTCCCATAATATTAGCCCTCTTTCTTTCTCTAGACATATCTTCTTCTGGCGGCGGGCTTACTGGTGCGGGCTGCTCTTCTTCTGGAAGTATCTCCTCAGCCTGGGTTACCTCTCCAGCACTCTCAAGGACTTCAAGGCTTATGGTAATCTTTTCCTCATACTTGCCATCATTCACATAGATATAATCAGTGTAAGTGCCTGGTCCAAGGCCAGAGGTATCCATATATATAGGAACTGTTGTGAAATTCTGATGAGGAATAGTAACATTGGCAACCACAGCATACACAAAATTATCAGTGAAGTTGATAGTAAAGGTTTTCTCTGCTCCTCTAAGATTGTAGATGGTCAGGTTAGCCACAAGATAGCCAGGAGCCGCGGTCAGGACGGTTATATAATTAGGCTCAACAAAGAACTGCTGGGTAGGCGTGTAGTTCAGCAAAGGAATGCCTCCACCGCCTCCTCCACCGCCTCCTCCGTTGCCAAGGTAAATAATCTTGTCTACAATGCTGGCATTGGGTGGTGCAGTTAGCCTAAAAGTCTTATCAGTATCAGAGAGATTGAATCCATAGAAGCTTGCTGTGCCATTGGTGATCTGCAGATTATACTCTGCTGTCCTGTTTATCAGGGTGCTGTTCTCAATGAGATAGAGCACATAGTTGGTGTAGTTTTGGTTAATAGTCACATTTACACTGGCATTTATCAGGATAGCGCATGAATCAATAACTATGGTCTTCTCATAGTAGGAATCCCCTATATAGGCAACCTCGCTTATAATTGTGGGGCGCGGAGCCTCAAAATAAAGAGAGGTGTTCTTTATAGATTTATCAGCCTCCCACGAGAGGTTTATGCTGGTAGCAGTGACGTTCTTAATATTCCCTGACTCATTAATATACCAGCTATGACAGCACTCAAAGCCTGAAGGAATATCTAGGGTCAGGTTCATGGTGATGTTGGCATAGTAGGTGACCGGCGCCCTTATGGTTATGTTGGTGCCATTCACAACCACTGGGTCTAACTGGGTTCTGTTATCAATCTCAATCACTGCATGGGTTACTGATAATGAGATAGAAAAGCTGTCAAAGGGAGCAAGCCCTGTGATTATCTTATCTGTTACTCCTGGGAAAAACAGGACTACAGACACTATGAGTAGGATTACTGCAAAAAGAATAATAATCCAACCCTTACTTTTTTTCAAGCTCATTTTCTATCAGTCCCAGCATCTCCTTCTTTGATGTTGTCCTGGAGAGCTTATTAGCGAGTCCCTGGTCTTCCAGAGTATGAGCTACCCACCTGGCAAAGTCGTTGTTGGTAGAATTAACATGATGACTAAAAGTCTTGTCAGACATGGTCTCCATAGCGCGATGGAGGTCTTCTAAATCACGCAGGCTTCTCCCGTCATTTGAGTGAAAGTACTGGCTTGGTTTCAGAGTCTTCTCCTTTTTTTCAGGAGCATGGGCTTCTCTGTGCTCAGGCTCAGCAGGCCTTTTTTCAACATGCTCTTCAACATATTTTTCAACATTTTTTTCAACATGCTTGGGATGCTCTGGACTCCTCTTGAGTTTATGGATTAAATTAGGCACTTTCCCAATCCTAGGCGGCCTTATCTTTATCCTGCTCTTCTCTGGCTTAACACTTTTTTCTGGCTTGATAGTCTTTGGCTTGGGTTTTGCCTTAAAGATATTACCAGACATCTGATGGCTCTTCTTCCAAATCAGGACTACCAGGACAATGACTACTATTACCACGATAGGGATGAGTATCCCTTTGGGAAGCCCTTGCTTTTCCTCATCCTCAATCTCTGATATTTCAGCAGGCTTTTCCTCCACAGGCTCTACTGGTTCAGGAACTACGGTGACCTGGAATTTTCTGGTATAAGTGACTGCAAGGGGAACCTGGCCCTCTCCCTTGCCCACAGGGGACACCATGTATTTTATATTATATATATCCCCATTCTGGGCATCTTCTGGCACAGTGATATTAAAGAAAACATGCCTGTCATAGGTCTTTCCAGGGACGTCTAGCTCAGGGCCGCCCACCAGGGTTGCTATTGCACTGCTGAGGCTTATATTGACTGTTTCTTCCTCGTCCTTTGTGTTCTGCACTTCGAGCTTAAACATATAGGACTGGCCAGGATAAAGAAAAAGGCTGTTATCCTCCATATACTCATAAGCAATCCCAAAGGCCTGCACACTAGTAGAAACCAGTATTATCAGGAAAAGATAGGATAATATTTTCACCCTCATAGTTATTTTTCTTTA
>CBFDDS010000063.1:0-5163 GCA_965603625.1 Candidatus Woesearchaeota archaeon | reverse complement strand
GCCAAAAGTTTTTTCTTATCCAACCTGATGAAGAAGTTGCACTCATCATCCAATCTGTTCTTTTGCTCCACAAGCGCAGACCTCTGCTGCTCATTAAGATTTTTTTTAAGAAACTCAAGAAAATTCTTGGTGTGCCTCTCTTTTACCAAGTCAATCTCAAGGATTATTATTTCCCTCTGATTAAAACCCGAAGCCCTGCTTCGCATCAAAACAAGCTTTTCTTCTTCCAGGTTAAAAGGAAGCAAGGACAGCAAATGCTTTTTAACAGCAGCCTCATCATCCTCTATTTTCACAAAAACACTGACCTTGATGTGATTGGCTAGTCTCATTTTGTTTTATTCTGCTCCTGGAATCATTACTGATTTTAATGTGTTGCGGTGAATTGTGTTGCAGTGAATTCCAAACCCTTAAATACTAGTTATAAACATATTTAGCTATATGAAGCATGACTTAAAGATAACTTTAGCCTTGGTCTTATTCTTTGTGCTCGCACAGGTAGTCGGCCTGGCGCTTATTGGAATTGACATAAGCGAGGTCAAGGTTATTGAAGGAGAGATAACCATTATCCATGAGGAGACCAGCCTGGGTCCAAGGCCAGAAGTACGCGGCCTGGGCGCCTTTGCCTACATAGCAATTGGCGTGCTAATCGGCACCATACTTGTACTCCTAATAATCAGGATGAGAAAAATAAATATCTGGAAGGCCTGGTTCTTCCTAGCAGTCTTCATAGCCATAAGCCTTGCCCTGGGCGTCCTGTTTAACAATTACATAGCCTTAATCATTGCTCTTATACTTGCAATCATAAAAGTTGCAAAGCCAAACGTCTTCATCCATAACATCACAGAGGTTTTGATGTATGCCGGCATTGCAGTCTTCCTGGTGCCTATCCTTAATGTCTTCTGGGCAGCAATCCTGTTGATAGCCATATCTGTGTATGACTTTATAGCTGTCTTCAAGAGCAAGCACATGGTGAGGATGGCCAAGTTCCAGGCCAAGAGCAAGGTATTTGCAGGCCTGTTCATACCATATACCCCTAAAGAGGCAAGCCTTAATTTAAATTTAAAGGCAGAAAAAAGTGTTAAGCCTCCCAAGGAACTAAAGGCTCCAGCTCCAAAGCCCCCAAAGCAAAAGACGCAAAAAGTGCAGAGAAAGAACGCTATCCTTGGAGGAGGAGACATTGCCTTCCCATTAATATTCACAGGCGTTGTGATGGAGAGCCTAGTGGTCCAGGGCATGTCAAAAACAGCTGCCCTTTACCAGAGCTTAATCATAACAGCCACAACAACCCTTGCACTCGCGCTCTTATTCATGTTTGCAAAGAAGGACAAATTCTATCCAGCCATGCCAATCATATCTGCAGGCTGTTTCTTGGGATATATCATTGTTCTGCTCATATGAGTGCTATATCTATGCTAAATGATTGCTAAATTCCCTTGGGTAGTAGAAGCTTTACAAAGAAGAAGAAGATTCCCAGGATTATTACGAGCAGAAGCCATGCAAGCAGGGTCACCAAGTCAAGGGGCATGCCTGTGTAGACCAATACTATTGCTACATAAGCTGTTATATTAACAGGCAGATGGGCTGATACTGTAAAGGCCAATCCTTCTGGAAGAGCATGGAAAAAATCCACAAAGAACAACAGGATGCCAAGGGCTAAGATAAACAAGGCTATATAGAAACCAGACACATGAAATATTTTGAAAAACTTTTCTCCTTCCTGCCTGAAAATAAACTGAAAAAGGTTGAGAGCCACAAACACAAGCACCAAGGCATTGGTGAGTGCAGTGTTCCAAGATAATTTTTCCTCCCTGTACTTGCCAAAGTAGAGCTCAATCATTATCAGAGTTATGATTAAGGGAAGAGCAATCCATATCATCTCAGGGTTGTCAATAGGAGCCCTGATTAGCTGGACAAATCTTTCCAGGAACAACTCAAAGCTAAAAGTAAAAAAGCCCATGATAGAAATATTATTTGAAAAAGAGTTATTTAAAGATTGTTATTCTTATCTACTCTTACCCACTAAAACTTACTCACTAAAAGGCTCAAGGCTTATCTGCCTCATCCTGGAAGAAAAAGATACTGGGTTTATGAGCAGGCCGTCCTTAGCAGCCACCACCTCTACCTTGGACTCCTTCTGAATATCCCTTGCCTCGTATAGGGGATTGGCTTCTATCATCTTTATGCCGAAATGATTGATTACTGCGAGCTTGGGCTTGGCCTTTTTTATAAACCTCACAACCTCATCAGAGTTAAGATGCCCAGGCTCCTTCATTTCCTTGGGATATTTGCAGTTAAGGATGAGCATCCCGCACCCTTTGTACTGGTCAGCAATCTCATCTGTAAATTCTGTGTCAGAGGTGTATCCTATCTTGTACTTGGGAGTCTCAAAGATAAAGCCCAGCCCATCAGAGTCAAAGTGCTTTGTCTTGGTGGTTATAATGTTGATATTGTTAATCCCAATCTTTGCGCCAGGGCTCAGGGTCAGCACTCTCTCAACAAATTCCCTGTTCCTGTTCTTGATTACAGGGAGTTCCTTCTCATCGCCATCAGCAACCTTTTTGTTGCACACAACAACGCCTATGCGGTCAAGCCCAGACACACTCAAGGCCTCAAGAGCAACATTCAAGTCATTGGAATGATTAGTATGAGCATGGCTTACAAGAACAGCAACTGTGTTCCTGATACTAACACCTGCCTGCCTAGCTCTTGCCAGGCACCCAGGCCCGGGGTCAAGTAGGAACTGGTTTCCCTCAAGCTCAAGAACAATGCCACCGCTGGCACGTATCTGCTTACCCACAACTATTGAGTCGCCTCCTGTTCCTAGAAATAACACCAAGTTCTCCATTAAACACCCCCGAATAGATAAAGAAGGTTTAAATTAATTAATAAGGTTTTTGGTTTTTATGTAATAAGGTGTGATATTAGGTAATCTTTTTAAATAAAACCCTCTTCCTCTCCTCTGCTAGGCTGGGGGGCCTATCCTCCCCTGTTACCTGAAATGGATATCGCAGGAGCCGAAGCCTGGGGGGCGGTTTGCTCCTTAAGTGTTAGTCCTGTTCGGACTGTCGATGCTTTGTCCTCATTGGCTCTTATCTTTGTGAACCGGGTCAGGCTGGGAACAGAGCAGCCCTAAGCTTAGGCAAGGGTGCTTTGAGGGTCGCGAAGCGGAGGAAAGAATAGGGTAAGCTAATGCTTATTCAGCTTATCCACCCCCAGGCATGCTTTTAATCTATCTGCAAACATTTATAAAACACTTATAATTCTGTTTTCATGATACCATGGGCAGAACGGGAATTAGAGGTTTAATAAAGGACATTCTTATCATATATGTCACTATCAGACTTGTACGTGTATGGCTCTTTGGAGCAAAGTTTGATGTGGTCCTTGGAATAATGGTTTTGTTCATAGGCTTGTTAGCTGTCTGGTTCACGATTGAGAGAATAAAAGGCAGAGGACATTAGATAAGATAAGTTAAGATAAGTGAAAAATATTTATACTACAAAGCAATCCTAAATTAAAAAGAGGGCGGAACAGGTGAGTGTTGATACATCAATTGACAGGAGGGAATTCTTAAGGCTAGCTACCGGAGCAGGCATACTGACAGCAATAACTCTTACCACTGTTTCTGATAAAATACCCTTGCCAAAAATTCAAATTGACTGGGACAGAAGCATTGGAGACACTGCTCTTCCGATTCCAAGAGGGTGGTACAGGACTCTTGACAGGGTTAGTATTAATTCTAATCCTTTAGACCGGGACCAGATTGAAAGCATCCCTATGCTTCCTGTTGACTGCAAGAAATACTGCAAATCAAACCCTGCTTTTCCTATTGAAACAAAAAAGTTCGGACTGCTTATGCCGGATGTCTTTCAAAAGCTAGGCATGGATTTCAATGCAAAGCCAGGTTTGTTGATGCTGTCCTCAAATGACTGGTATTCCCTGGTTCCTGAAGAGCCTGAAAAAACTTTTTTCTCAGCAAGCAAGGATAATATCCCTGAAAAGTATTGGCAAGGAGCAGGCTTGGAACAGGCTGTTCAAACAAGAATGACTCCATATGGCTTTTTTACTCCAGGAGAATATGCATGGACGGATGTGACGGATGGAAAAGAAGCTAAAATCTTAAAACAAGAAGTAAAACCAGGCAACTACTTCTTAGGACCAGATCAAAGAATAATAACCCCTGAAAACAAGGATGTGAGCATGAGCCTTGATAAGCTGGTGCTGACAATTACAGATAAAGCTGTTCCCTATTCAAAAATAAAAAAATATACTGAAGCTAATCTGATTGAATACAAAGGCAAACAAGTTCCCTCTATCAAATTAAACAAACTCTTAGAATTAGCAGGCCAAGATATGGACAATAAAGCCTTAATCCTGTATGCAAACAATTATGCAGTAAGCATACCTCCCTGGAGACAAGATGACTTAACAGTGCTTTTTGATACTCGTTCAGGAAATAAACAGGGTGTTGATACCAAGCTTATTGGAGGAGAATTATTTAACAAAGCAGGCAGAATAAGCGGATTCTATAAGATAGATGTAGTTCCAGCCTAATCCTTCACTTCAGAGCATCATTTATTCCTCTTCTTATCTCTTCCCAGCACTCCCTTGCTGCTGTCCATTTGTCACTCTCAAACTTCTCAAGCCATTTCTTTGCGTCTTCATTATCAGGGCGCTCCAAGTGCACCACTCTGAAGAACTCGCGAACAATGTCCACAACCCTCTCGCTCTCCCAGAAAACGCTCTTGTTACCAACATTAATCTGCTGAGCGAGTTTCTTGTGATGAGAGTAAAAGTCAATGTTAATGTTGAAGTGCTTGTTTATAATTTCCTGAAGCAGCTCCTCAACCCAGCCCCTGTGGAACCTGCAGAAGCCTCCGTTATCTGAGTAAAATTCTTTTATCATCCTCTCAACATTCTGCTTTCCTAACTCATACGGGTTTACTATCTGGTTCTGATAGTACTGGAAGTACTTGCCCATGATTGGCATCGGGCTGAACAGTCCCAAGGCCCAGTACATGTTGGGAACCATGCATCCTTCCTGTGCATAGGCATTGTAGACAGCCAGGTCCTTGGTTTTCACTTTATACTTTTTATCAATCTTCTTGGCAGCTACGCGTATGCTCTTATTAAAGAAGTCATTGTACTTAGGGTCAAGGGTCA
>CBFDDS010000062.1:0-5184 GCA_965603625.1 Candidatus Woesearchaeota archaeon | reverse complement strand
TCTTAATTCATGCTCATCAAAGTCTGGCAATTCAAATTCTTTCTCTTGGTGTCGGCCCGGCATAGGTATGTGCGGTTGTGCTGGTTTAGGAGCAGGCATGTCAAAGATAGGAAGTTCTTTTTCCATTTGCGGACTCTTAGGAGGCAGGGTTCCAGCCTTAATAGATGGAGGCCTAAAGCCTGGTTGTGCTGCCATTTGTCTCTGTGTCTGAAGAGCTTGGGGTGCTGAAGGTGTTTGGGCTAACAAACTGTCAAAGTCAACCTTCTCAGTAGTTAGAGGTCCATTCCCTGCTGGTTTAGAAAGAAATTTAAGCCCTTTTTTCTTCTTAAATAAACCCATACCCCACCCCTTTTTAAGCAAACTGTTAGTCTCATAAGTATATAAATCTTGCTATTATTAAATAGTTATGAGATAATATTTTTATGTTTTTCCTTTATTTCTCCCCTATTATAAAAAAACATTAAAATTAGGTTAGTTTACCTGCTCTTATGAAGGAAGCCCTTTATTTTAAGAAACTCAAGGAGGGTCTTGTTAAGTGCGAACTGTGCCCAAGATACTGTGCCATCAAGCCCGGTGAAAGAGGGCAGTGCGGTGTCAGAAAGAATATCAAAGGCAGGCTTTATTCACTTGTTTATGGCAAGCCCTGCGCTGTTCATGTTGACCCAATTGAAAAGAAGCCCTTGTATCATTTTATGGCAGGAGCAAAGGCTTTCAGCATAGCAACCATTGGATGCAACTTCTTCTGCGATTTTTGCCAGAACTGGCAGATCAGCAAGGCAGATGCTAGCAAACTTGACAAGAAATATGAACAGCTGGAGCCAGAAGAGGTGATTGCGCTTTGCAAGGAGAACAAGTGTGATATCATGAGCTATACATATACAGAACCAACCATCTTTTATGAGTACATGCTGGATATTGCTAAACTAGCAAAAAAGAGCAATATCAAGAACACCATTGTGAGCAATGGATACATTAACGAGGCTCCTCTTAAAGAGCTGTGCAAGGTGCTGGACGGTGCTAATATTGACCTAAAAGCCTTTACTAACGAGTTCTATAGCACGGTTTGTAAAGGAACTCTTATGCCTGTGCTGAAAACCCTCAAAATTCTGAAAAAACAAGGTGTGTGGCTGGAAGTCACCAATCTGGTTGTGCCTGGGCTTAATGATGACTTTGAGAAGATAGAAGAGATGTGCAAGTGGATTAGCAAGGAACTCGGTAGAGACGTCCCTCTGCATTTCTCACGCTTCCACCCGGATTACAAGATGACAGACAAAGAGCCGACACCCCTAGACACCCTTGAAAAGGCAAGAAAGATAGCAGAAAAGTATCTGGATTATGTGTATCTCGGAAATGTAGGGGGCGACAGCAACACTCTCTGCCCAAAGTGCAAGGCAGTGGTTATACGCAGGGGAATGTTCAGTGCTTCTGAGAATGATATAAAAAAAGGTGAATGCCCTGAGTGTAATCATAAGATTGCAGGTGTGTGGGAGTGAGAACACTAATTATCGATAACCCTTCTTCTGGAAGTCTTCTCAGAAAGATATTTAAGAATATAAGAAGGGTTAGCTGGGACAGGGATTTCTGTTATGTAAAAACAAAGGACACAGATGAAGCTAAAGATATTGTGTCTGAAAGAAAAGCACAAGGCACTACACACTGCGGCATTAGCAGCGGTGATGGGGGTGTTGGGAATCTTCTTAATGTGCTGCTTCCTGGAGAAGCAACCTTAATTATAGATCCCAGAGGCACATCAGAGAACCTAGGGAATAGTTTGAGAAGAGAGTGTGAAGAACGATACCAGGAACTCTTCGAAAGGCATGAAAGAGGCGATATCAACCTAGCCAACTATGTGATAGGAGCAGATGTCATGGAAGTAAGACATGACGAAAGCAATCCTAAGTTTGCAGCCACAACAACAAGCATAGGCTTAACAGCTGCTGTTTGTTATGATGTAGAGAAGTATTATAAAAGAAGCATTTTAGGAAGAAAATTTCATTATGGCAGAAAGGCACTAAACAAGAAAAACGAATTTAAGCCTTTTAAGATAGGTTATTCTATAAATAAGGGTGAGCAAGAAGGAACCTTGGAAAACCTTTTTGCAGTTGAGATTGCAAATGGACCTCACATTGCTTCCATGCCTAATTTTAATCCAGAAGACACTCTTACTTCTGGCTCTTTAGGATTATTTTTCTTTGAAGACAGAGGAATGGGAAACTTCATTGAACTAATGGCAAACCTAAAACTGGTAGGGAACATAAAACACATAACCTCAGAAAAAGATGAGCGCGGCTTTAATATGTATGGAGTGAACTACAGCAGGGTTAAATCAGTTGACATAAAAATTTTGGATTGGGATAATAACAAGGATTATTTTTTGGAGATGGATGGAGAGGCAAAAAAGTTCAATCCAAGCGAAGCTATAAGAGCTGAAATAAAACCAAAAGCAGTGAAATATGTCTATCTGCCCTGGATACTCGATATGTTCAGCACAGACACAAGAAAGTTTTACGATGGGCGGTAAGGTTCTCCGGTTTTTGATATACACAGTATATAAATCACCTGTTCTTGAACCAGAGGGATGAATAAATTAGTTTATTATCTTTTAGGAATGTTCTTATTAACACCATCTGTTTGGGGGATTCATATAAATGAAGTGATGTATAATCCTCCTGGTTCTGATAATAACCAAGAGTTTGTTGAAATAATTGGAAGTGACAACCTTTCTGGCTATACAATTGGGGACCTTGCTAGTAATGACTCTCTTGAATTGCTTAAGTTTGTAAAAGGAAACTTCAGCCTAATTGTAGAAGAGAGCTTTAATCATACCAATATAAATTGCAGTGTTTATTCTGTTGGCAGTACTATTGGGAATAATCTTAACAACGGTGAAGACACCCTCTTTCTTTACTACGACACTGCCTTGATTGATTTTATGGGTTACGATGGTGGCCTTGCAAATGGCAATGGTTATTCACTAGAGTTAATTGATAGTGTGTGGAAAGAGTCATGCGAAATAGGGGGAAGCCCAGGCCAAATTTATTGTAAGATAATAAATGAAAGTTTCAATGAAAGTGTTAATGAGAGCATAAATGAGAGTGGCGGTGATTTAAAGCTAGAAATAATTATCCCAGAAACCCTCTTCCTTGGTGTTTCTTACAGTTCCTTGTTTAAAATAACTAATCTAAACCATGTGTCTGGGAGGGAGGATTTTGTTTTGGTAAGGGTTAAATATAATATCACCAAGAACAACTCCCTAATAAAAGAAGATTATTTTAACAAAACAATTAATTATTACTCTTCCTCAAACACAGGCAGGCTATTTTTTAATGAAACTGGTAACTATACCCTCTGTGGAATCATCCTTAACATCACAGAATCAGCATGCAAGAGCTTCACTGTTGTCAATCCACTCGGGATTCCCTGCTCTATTGAGCTTAATCTCAGTACTGACAAGGACCTCTACATAAATAAAGAGAAGGTCAAAATAAAGAATATCATTAATAACAAGAGTTTTCCCTTTATAATTGAGTATTGGGTGGAGGATTTATTCGGTGAAGAAGTAAAGAAGAGGTATAATACAAGTAATACTAATCAAAAAACCTATACCCCAAAGATTTCTGAAAAAGACAGAGTCTTTCTTGTAAAAAACAGGTTGGTTTTTGTTGCCTGTAATAATTCTAACACCGAGCTTGAGAATGAGAAAATGATTATCATAATGAAGGAAAAAGCAAGCCTTGGAGTGGATGATGACTCTGACTCAAGCATCAGCATTGATTATGTCTACCTTCCTTGGTCAAATCTTCTTAATTTTGGCTCTAATTTCAAGGTAAAGCTGAACATACATAAAGGGGATACCACCAAAAGCTTGATTAATGTGTACACCGAGAAGAATAACAAGAAGATATCAGACGATTTAAGATTCTACCTGAATAATAAGAACTCAGACTATAATCTCACAGTTAGAGTTTTTATAAAGCCAAATTGTAAAGACACCTTCAGTGACGGGGACTATACTCTGGTTGTTGAAGGCCTTGATAAGAAGGCAGAAGAAGAGATAAGGATTAAAGGGAATAAAAAAGGAGCCTGCAACGAGGAAATAACAAAAAAGCTTGGAAAAATAAAATCCTTCTACACAAGGAATAAGAAGTATAGCGAGTCTATTAGCCTTTATGCAAGTCTTGATATTGAGGAGACTCACGAAGTAGAGTTAATGAGTAAGAAAGGAAACCAGAAAAAACTGGCTAACAATAGTGAGAGTATAAAATTTGCTGTAGAGCCAGAGCCTGGCTTTAATCTTTTTGTCCTTGAACTGAAAAAGGAGGGTAAGGTAATCGACACAAAAACCTTATTTGTAAAGTTAGAAGGAGAAGAAGAGAAAAAAAGCCTACAAGAAAGATTGTTTTATGAAAAAGATAATCAAACCAGAGAAGGGATAAATGTAACCATTAACCAGTCCTTGGCAAGCATTACAGGCACGGTTGTTTATGAATCTGACAACACAAAAATAATTAGGTATGCTCCCTACCTCTTAACAATAGTTTTAACTCTCATCATAATCGGTCTCCTCCTCTCCAAAAGACGTTAAATTTAAATACCCAGTCCAATTCAATTAGTTCTATGGACGAAAAAGAGATTCAGAAGAAAATTAAGCAGGGTGCCATACTCGCCCAGGTATCCTTTGAGCTCCTCGGCAGCCCAAAGGAACATATTGAGAAAACTATTTTGGGTTATGTTAATAATATAAAGTCTGATTCCCAGATTGAGGTGCTGAGCGAAGAGTTTGGTGAGCCTGAGAAAACAGAGGGCAATCTGTGGAGCACTTATGCAGATACAGAGATGCTCGTTGACAGCCTTGACAAGTTTACCTGGCTCTGTCTCAACTTCATGCCTGCCAGCATTGAGATTATTGCTCCCAAGGATTTAAAGTTCAAGGAGAAAGAACTTACTAACTGGATTAATGACTTGCTGGCAAAGCTGCACGAGATTTCGCACACTGTGAGGCAGGCTAATGTGTACAAGGATGCTGTCACCAAGGGCATGAATGCTTTGATCCTGAATGCCATCTTACTGGCCTCTGAAAATCACCATGAACCAAAGGAGATTAGCAAGAAGCTCGGTATTCCTATGAAACATTTGGAGCCGTTCTTTGAATCTCTGGTTAAGAATGGAAAACTTGAAAAAAAG
>CBFDDS010000061.1:0-5189 GCA_965603625.1 Candidatus Woesearchaeota archaeon | reverse complement strand
TACCTTTCATTTTTTCACTTTTTGATGGGTTAACTCTAAAAACATAGGCAAGGTTTTACACCATTCACAAAAGAGATGCCATTCCTCTAACTTATGATTTTTTCTCTGCTCATACATGGTTTTCAACTGCAAGTAATTGGTTGTTATTCTAGCAGTTAGTTCAAGACCCATAGGAACATTGCTTACTATTTTCTGAAATGTCTCAAGAGAAGAATTCTCATTAAATTCCTTAATATATTCGTTCACTATTTGTATTACTCTATTGTCAACATATTCATTGCACTGCTCTTCTAAATCCATGTTTGTTATTCTATGCATCTTGCTCTGGCTACTTACAAAATCAGCAAAGTGATAACGCTGAAATTCCAGCCAAAAGTATTGCGGTGCCCGAATATCTGTACGAACCCCTATTCCTTTAAGAAAACAATCATGGCCACTTCTTGAGGGAGCTTTACCCAGCTTTCGCCCTCTTTTATAATCAGACTCTCCTATTGCCTCATAATCCAGGAAATCAAGTGTGCTCATAGGATACCTTGATGCTCTTATTGATTTTTCCAAGTCATATACATCTGTATTTTCGATTCTCATTTTATATGTCAAATAAGGGTAATTAGGTTTGTTTTATATGCATTATCAAACTTCAACCATTATTTTTTATAAAGCATTTTTAGTAACATTTATTAAACACCATATAATACACTTTTTTCAGGGGATTAAAGGTGATTATCGGATTAACCAGTTTTCTAGGAGCAGGCAAGACCACCGTAGCTGACTATCTGGTTAAAAAGGGCTTTATCTTCCACTCATTGTCAGATGTTATCAGAGAGGAGATTAAGAGCAGGGGAGAGGAGATTACCAGGGAGAGGCTTCAGGAGGTAGGGACTGAGCTTAGGAAGAATGACGGCCCTGCTGTGCTTGCCAAGAAAATCATGGAGAAGCTCAAGCCAAAAAAGAATTATGTTATTGACTCCATCAGGAACCCTGCTGAGATAGAGGAGCTGAAGAAGAGAGATGACTTCTCCCTCGTGTTCATAGATGCCCCTATACATGTAAGGTTTGAGAGGATTAAGGCCAGGAAAAGGGAGAAGGACCCCATGACCTTTGGGGATTTCAAGATGGCTGAGAGGAGAGAGCTTGAAAGCCCTGATTCTGCCAGCCAGCAGTTGGTGGAGTGCAGGGACATGGCTGAGTTCATAATCCATAATGATTCAACAGTCAGGAAACTTCATAAAAAAATTAATGATCTTTTGGAGGGATTGAAATGAGCGAGAAAAAGGCTAAGAAAAAGGGGAAGTATGTAAGGCCTTCCTGGGACGAGTATTTCATGGAGGTGGCGCGAACGATTGCCAAGAGAGCAACCTGCGACCGTGGAAGAAGCGGGTGTGTTATTGCACGGGACAAGAGGCTCCTGGTGACCGGCTATGTGGGTTCCCCTATCGGGCTCCCGCACTGCGACGAGATAGGGCATCTCATGAAGAAAGTTATACATGATGATGACACCATCTCCCAGCACTGTGTAAGGACGGTTCATGCAGAGCAGAATGCCATTTGCCAGGCTGCCAAGCTGGGCATAGGTATAGACAGAGCAACTGTTTACTGCAAGATGACGCCCTGCAGGGTGTGCGCAATGCTTCTCATCAACAGCGGTATTAAGAGAGTGGTGTGCGAGAAGAAATATCATGCCGGCACTGAGTCTGAACAGATGTTCAGGGACTCAGGGGTAAAATTGGAGTATTTTGAGAATAAGCTGGAGAAGTACGAGAATCAGTGAACAAGCAGGATTTTCAGCTTGCTGGTGTGCCCACTCTTAATCTTAACTCTTTTCTTCATAAGCTTTGAAAGAAATTTTATCAATTCCTTATTGGCCTTGTTTTGTTCTGCAGGAGCCTTGATTTCTATGATTAAGGCTTGCTTGTCATAGTCATATCCAAGAACATAGTTCTTTTTCTTGCCAGG
This sequence comes from Candidatus Woesearchaeota archaeon, assembly GCA_965603625.1. GTDB lineage: Archaea > Nanobdellota > Nanobdellia > Woesearchaeales > SM23-78 > SM23-78. The sequence continues at coordinate 3,233 of CBFDDS010000061.1, read as the reverse complement.
TCTCACAATGATGCGTAAAGAATGGTTACTAATATAATCAGCTGGGTCAATCATTTTTTAGCTTTGATCGCGCCAGATATGCCTGCATTTGGTGCATTTCAGGAACTTGGTTTCTGGCTCATCGCCTGCCCTCATCTGCTGGGTCCAGTAGTGCGCTCTCTCATTGCCGCACTCAGGACACTTGGCGTCTGTTTCCGGCAGGACTGTCTGGTTCTCATCAACAACATCAAGCTTCTTCTCTTCTTGCTTCACTGTCTCCTTTATCTCTGCTGATTCAAGGTCCTTGGTAGAATACCCGCAGCTACATGCAAGCACCTTTTTCTTTTTCTCGGTCTTGGGCTTTAGTAATGAACCGCACTTGGGACAAAACATTGTCATTAACAAACCACCTTTATAGGCTTTCTCCTCTAAAACTAAGCTTTTGAGAATTCTTTAAATATTTTGTGTTTAGTATGCGGAATTAAATATATAGTATGTCCCTGAGAACTTCATGAAGTCCACAAACCATATCTTTACATAGCCCAGGGAAACAACCCTGAATCATCTACGTCTGAATTTTACTACTAAATAATAAAAAAGTTTAAATAGGTTGGGTGGGTTCTATTTTAAGCCATACTGGTGGGGGGAGGAATGGAAAGAAGAGAATTTTTAAAAAAAATAGGAAGTGGTGTTACTGCTCTTGCAATAGATTCTTCTCATTTGCTTCCTTCTAATAAGCCAGAAACCCTAGGAAAAATTGAAGAACTTCTTAACAGTGATTACCCCTTTCCTTATGATTCTGATTGTTTTGAAGCATCAGAAAGGATAGTATTCCTTGACTCGAATAAAGCAAGTCTTAATATCATCCCAAAGGAAGGAAAAAGCCTTGATATCAAATTATACCATTCTGTTGAAGACAAAATGCGTATCTGTGGTTCACGTATTTTTTATAGTGTTAATGACACTCTTGAAATTCCAATTAGAAAAATTTTTGACCCAGAATTATATTATAGGATAGAGTACAAAGAAAGTGGAAACGGTTCATGGAAATCCACTCCTAAAAGAACTGTGAAAACACCAAATGTAAAGCTAAATGATAGGAAAATTGAGGTGATTTTAATTGGTGACGATCACACACCTGATGATGCTGATCTAGGAAAGCGGGTTCTTAATAATCCTAATCTGATAAAACAAAGGCTTAGCGGAGAATATGTTAATTTGTTTTTAAAAAAACTGATAAAAAACCCGAAATATGTTCCTAGAGAAGGGAGTGAACTAGCAAAACTAATGAATGGTTTTTGCCTGGCAAGCACAATAAGGCAGATTATGGCTAATGAGAATCCTGACTTCATTGTAAACCTAGGTGACCATAGGGGAGGTTTTCAATACAAATGGGAAGGTCTAGGTCTTAAAAAAAGAATTGAAGTTACACCTGAAGAACGTGAACAATACCTTAAGATTTTCCGTGTCGGAACAAGAAAGATGCTCTCAGCCTTGACTCCACAAATACCTATATATTGGGCTCTAGGAAACCATGATGCAGAATCAGGGCATGAATCTACAAAAGAACCAGCCACTAAGTACAGAAAAAAATTCTTTAAATTACCAGGGACTTCAGTAGGCGGTTCCCCAGATGAGAATTACTACCCTATAAGGTGGGGGGCCTATGAAGAAGATTTCTTGATTCAACCTGCTTCCCTAAGGAAAAGGCATTTGGGGGCGTTGTTCATAGTGCTAGACAACCAGAGATACAACCCAATGTATCCAAAGTATCCTAATGAATGGACCTTAGGAGAAGAGCAAAAAGAATGGTTTAAGGAGATTCTCAAATACGAAGCTGATTATAAATTTGTTTTATTTCATCATGTTCTTGGAGGTTGGCCTGCAGGGTCAGATGAGAGTATAAAAGATAGAGCTTATGGCAGAGGCCCTTTGTTTAATCACAAGGACTACGCAGAATTCTATAACAATCCGAATCTTGTTGAGCAGGTAGGACTTACAGAGCTCATGAAGCAGAATGGGGTGGATGTTAATTTCTATGGCCATGATCATATCTTTAATGCCAAAAAGATAGGTGGAGAATATAATGGAAAGAATATGTACGGGGTTTGCGTTGGTTCTACAAAGAACAAAGGAGAGCTTAAATGGTATAAAGGTGATTTTTGGGAGAAGTATTATGGAGATTATGGAGAGTACTATGGGCTTGCACAAAAAGCAGATTTTTGGGGGCCTTCAGGATACACAAAATTGACAATTGACAAGAATGGCTTAACAATTGAATACATACGTTCTGCAAATAACCATCCTCTTACAAATATTCCTTCTGAATTTAAAACAGGAGATTGTATATCTAGAATTATGATATAGACATTCTTTAAGAACCAGAGTTAAAAATATAGTATATCCCTGAGAATTTCATGAAGTCCACAAACCATATCTTTACAAAGCCAAGCCAGGGCACCCTGAACACTGCTCTCCCAAGGATCTGCTTTTCAAGAATGCGCGTCTCATCAAGCTCGCTGTCCACTATCTGGGCCTTGTTGTTGTCCCCCTTGGTCTGAAAGACCCACATTCCCTGCTCCTTCTTCTTTATAACCCTGTGGATAATGGGATAAGGCTTCTTGGACTGGAAGACAATCACATCGCCTATCCTTATATCCTCTGGGTCTTTGCCTATGAGAAACATTATGTCTCCCCTGTCAAAGCCGTTCCTGAAAGGGGCGCTTTCAAAAACCTCTTTGGTAATGTTCTTACCCAGGTAGTAATCCTCGTTCTTCTGCCACCAATCATCAAAGTCCATGTGGTGCTCCATGCTGTCGCTAACAACAGCCACTATTGGAAAGTTGGTGCCGAAAACCAGGCCCAGGCCAGGGTACACAAGGAACTTTATGATTATATAAGCCAGGATTATGTTGACAACCCAGCTGGCTAATGAATTGTCATGCCAGATAAAGTACCATATCTTACCGTACCATGTCGTCGGTTTTTTAGGCTCTTTTTTCCTTCCTTTCCTGCTTTTATAAGGCATAAAAGATTATGAGAAGCAAACCCTTAAAAAAGGTTGCGGTTTGGCTTCTATCCTAAACCTTTAAAAACCCTTTTCTCCTACTATGCTAAAAAGAGGTTTGGTTATGGCACAGGCAAAGCTAGGAAAGTATCTGAAGGCTGTTAATATCACCTATTGTTCCTGCAGCAAGTATGTCGAGAAGAATCAGTGGAAGCCTTACAAGTCGATTAAAGAGCTGGTGAGCAGG
>CBFDDS010000060.1:0-5214 GCA_965603625.1 Candidatus Woesearchaeota archaeon | reverse complement strand
TTGCAATGTTTCTTCTTTCATAATTTTGTGATTTGCTCTCTAATTTATTAATCTTTTGTTTTGAGGTGGAAAAATCGCCACAAAGATTTATATATCTGTTTTCTTCCTCTAGCAAAAACCGAGTAAAATTTGCAACGGGGGAGAAAAATGAGAATATACCTAGCAATAGCTATAGCTATATTAATATTTTTAACAGCATGCACGGGTACACCAGCAGGAGAAGTAGTAAGAGAAGAGCCTATAAGAGTTGCTTCTATTCTGCCATTGACAGGAAGCACTTCATACGCTGGTAAATGGGTTAAGCAAGGTCTTGAATTAGCACTGGAAGAAATAAACAGCAAGGGAGGGGTGAATGGAAAACCACTTGAAATAATATACGAGGATGGTGAATGTAATCCGCAAAAAGCAGTAAGTGCAATGAATAAACTGGTTTATGCAGATAATGTTAAAGTAATATTAGGCCCCCAGTGTTCTTCTAGCATACTCGCAGCTGCTCCGATAGCAGAAAAAGAAGAAATAATAATTCTAACATCTGTGGGTTCATCCCCCAAGATTACTCATGCAGGAGATTTCATATTTAGAGTTAGAATGATAGGAGATGTTCATGGAGCTAACATGGCAGAATTCGCTTACAATAGATTGGGAGCAAGAACAGCTTCAATACTTTACATAAATCTTGATAATGGGATTGGCTATAAACAAGGCTTTAGAGAAAAATTTGAAGAACTGGGAGGAACAGTAGTAAGTAAGGATTCATATGGACCAGATACCACCGACTTTAGAACTCACCTTCTAAAGATTAAAGAAAAAAACCCCGATGTACTCTTCATTGGAGGGCAAAAAGCTGAACTTGCTGTAAAGCAAACAAGAGAACTAGGCATTAATGCACCCATCCTTGGCCCTACAACCATGAAAACAGAAGACATGATAGAAGTGGCTGGAGAAGCAGCAGAAGGAATAATATATTCTGATTCAGCATTTGATCCTGAGAGTGATGACATAATAATGCAAGAATTTCAGAGCAAGTATAAGGCAAGATACAATGAATTAAGCGAGATAAGAGCTGCTAATGCATATGACGCAGTAAAAATAATTGCTTTGATGATAGAGAAATGTGGTGATGAAAAAGCCACTAAATGCATCAGAGATGAACTCTACAAAATAGAAAATTATCCTGGAGTGTCAGGCAGTATAACCTTTGATGAGAATGGTGATGTAATAAAGCCAACAATGATAATGACAATAAAGAATCAAGAATTTGTGGAGTATGAATAATAGTCTCAACCACCAGGGGCTGTTTTTAGTCCCTGGCTTTTATTTTATTAAGAATAATACAACTTCCCGCTCTTTTTCTGCTCCTCATCCTTCTGGCTGCCTGGCTTGTTAATCCTGGGCCTCTTGCTCTCTTCATCACGCCTGAAAGTGAGCTCTATGTTCTGTAGGAAATTGTTCATGCCTTTTTCCATTGGGAAGGGTCCTGTCACTCTTCCTTGCACTGCTGGTTTTCCTTGAAAGACAATCAGTCTGTCTGAGATGGTATCAACAAACAGCAGGTCATGGTCAACTATTAGTGCGCTTCTGCCTGTTATTTTCAGCATGTCACTAATTATTTTTCCCAGTCTTAGTCTTTGCTCTATATCGAGGTAGGCAGATGGCTCGTCCATTAATATCAGATCTGAATCTGCGCTTAGGCATTTGGCTATCCACACTCTCTGCAGCTCTCCGCCACTCAGCTCGCTTAACTTTCTCATTAGTAACTGCTTTAATTCCAGCGGCCTAATCAGCTGCACATCATGCTTCTGTACTGCTTCCTGCAGGAAATTCATTACAAGCTCGTCATTTGATTCAAGGTACTGCGGCTTATAGCTGATTTTCAGCCCTTTGAGCTCATGCCCTTTTATATCAGAAAGCTTTTTTGCTTTCTGGACCAGCGGGCTTTGCCCGCTGATTTCTCCTGCTAGTGCTCTCACAAAGGTTGTTTTCCCTATCCCGTTCTCTCCAAGAATACCGACAAGGTCGTGCTTATAGACCTCTCCCTTGCCTGCTTCCAGCTCAAAGCTTCCAAGCTTTTGCTTGAATGCTTCCCATTCAGTTAATAATTCCATTCTCTTTATATCAACAGGAGGCCTTGCCTCAAACTTTATCCCCTGCTCTCTGAACCTTATGTTCTCCTCTTTTAGATAGCCTGATAGATATACATTGATGCCTGCCTTTGCACTCTTGGGCTGGCTCACAACTCCATAAGCACTTGGCTTTCCATACATCAAATGAATCAGGTCAGCCATATAATCAAGAATTATTAAGTCGTGTTCAACAACCATCACTCCTGTGTTCTCATCTGCCAGGCTTCTGATAAAGCTGCTGATTTTCAGCCTCTGTTTTACATCAAGAAAGCTGGTTGGCTCGTCAAAAAAATATACATCTGCTTTTTTCAGCACACAAGCAGCTATCGCCACTCTCTGGAGCTCTCCACCGCTTATTTTTTTAATATCATGCTCAAGGACTTCTTTTAGCTCAAGAACCTCTGCAATCTTATCCAGTTCTTTTAACTCATCAACTTTTTCAAGCAAGCCCTTGACTGTGCCTTTGTATTGCTTTGGGATTAAATCTACCTGCTGGGGCTTGTAGCTGATGCTTACCTCTCCTTTTTTGAGCTTTTCAAAGAATCCTTGGGCCTCGTTACCCTTGAAATAATCAATCAGTTCATCATACTCTGCTTCTTTGCCTGGCTTGCCGAGGTTGGGCTTTTCAACGCCTGCTAGTATCTTTAAGGCTGTGCTCTTTCCTATGCCGTTCTTACCAATAATCCCAACCACTTTGTTGTTCATGGGGGTTGGAAGATTGTACAGGGCAAACCCGTTCTCTGAGTATCTATGAACAGGCTCTTTTTTGAGCTCTTCAGGCAGGTTAATCACATCCAGGGCTTCAAAAGGGCACTTTTTAGGGCAGATTCCACAGCCGATACATAAGTCCTCTACTATGCCTACTTTGCCGTCCTCGGTCTTTATTATGCATTCCTCGCCCTTTCTGTTAACAGGGCACATCCTAATACAGAGATAGCCTCCGCAGCCCTGAGGGTTGCATTTCTCCTTTTTTACTATGCATATTCTGGTCATATCTCTATAGGTCTTTTTGGGCTTTTTTAAAGTTACCCTAAATTCTATTGTAACTACTGCTTGGTGGTTAATAAACGAAAGCTTTATAAATGAGTAGTATTGCATCCTACCAAGCACTAAACAAGCTTGTAAAAGGTTGAGACACTTGAAAATAAAGCTTAGCATATCTGTTGATGAAGAAACTGCTCTAAAAGTAATGGGTTCTATAAGGCAAGGCAGGTTCAGGAATAAATCACATGCCTTTGAGTATTCTATAAACAAGGTTCTGGAGGAGGCATGATGACACAAGCAGATATCTTAGACATAGATCCATTAGACCCTCCTGAGGTGGCATTATCCAAGATTCGCCAGAGGGCCCACAGGAACAGGCAGGATGGTGGACATGAGGATATTGTTACTAAGAAGACCAAGTCTAGGAGAAGAAAAAAGAAAAACCTGGAAGCCGTTATAGCAGAAGAGACTCAAGAAGAATCCTCTGTTTCTAGACCAGAGTTTACTGGAATACCAGACGTATCAAAAGAAGTTCTTGATATACTTGAGAAAAAGGGTTATTCTAATAGTTACTGGTACTTAGGCTCTGGCTATAATAGGGACACCTTTAGGATTCATTATGAAACAGGAACAGGGATGAAGTATGCAATGATTCTAAAACTTCCAAGAAAACAGCCTCCAGCATCTGAAATGACTGTAGGGCAGAAGATATACCTGTCAAAAGAAATTAACCCAGACCTTAATGAGATAGAATTCTTTAATATGACCTGTGACCTTCTTCACCCAGGAATTGTAAGGCCAATGGACAGTTTTGAGTTTAGTGGAGGCCAGGCAATAATAGAAGAGTATTTTGAAGCCCAATCATTAACAGATTTTGTTGCCGGAAGGAAACAACCTCCTACAGAAGAAGAGTTTGAGCATAGAGGACTACAACTCCTAGGTACCCTAGCATACCTTGTTGAGGAGGAGAAAATATTACACAGGGATATCAAGCCATCAAACCTTCTTATAGGAAAAAATAATGTTGTTAAGCTCACAGATTTTCAGAATGCTAAAAGACTGAATGATGTTGTAAGCCAGTACTTTCCAACAAAAACAGCAACCGAGTTCACTCGTATAGACATTCTTAATGGCATGCTCAATGATACTTCAGAGGATGAGGAGCTAAAAGCAACTCCAAGTACTGAGTGTTACTCTACCTTTGCAACCCTGTACTATGACCTTGTAGGGAAGGCTCCTTTTGATTATGCTCTTGTAGAAGACCAAAAAGGAAAACCAATCAAGATAGGGAATGAAATACTAACTGTTTCCCTAAAAAACGGGGATAAGAAAACAAAGAAAATCACTGAAAAAGAGCACGAGTCTAATCTGAAAAAGGCTCTTGAATTTGTTCCATGGAAGTACAAGAAATGGTTTCGCAGAGGACTAACTCTTGATTATGACGAGAGTTTTGGTTATCACCCTTTTTCAGAAGCAAGAGATGAACTAATGAAACTACAAGGGCCTGCTAGGAAAATAATCTTAAAAGATGTTGGAAAAAAAACATGGAAAACCCTAAAATGGCTAGGGCCTACAGCTATTCTTCTTTACGGCCTTGGATATGGACTTACTTCTGGCTGGTTTAGCGAGTCTAGGTTCTCAGATAAACCCAGACCAGACCAAATGTTCAATGAATATGTGGATTATTCTGAAACTTCTTTCACTTCAATGCAGCAAGAGGACAAGGTTTACAATAGAGTAATATTTGATAAAGTCCTGAGAAAAGCCAAGAAAAACCTTCTTAAAATTAAACGTGACAAAGGAAACTTCAAGAAAAATCTTATTGATCTTAAACGTGAGCGAGGAGATCGTTACAAACTGTTAATAGACCTTGTTAAGCGTACAGCACCCATTCAGAATCATGATACCAGATTATGCTTGTCTCTTGTAAGAGCCTGCCTGGTTGTTGGCCCAGAGAAAATAAAGCAAGCCTATGGAGATGAAAGGACGCCGAATTATGCTGTTCCAATAAACATTCTGTATTGGAACCGCGGGCTATCAGAGCCTACTCTTGAAGACCTTTTCAAGAATGAGAGCCATTATGATGCTATGATTAACCTTAAAGCAA
>CBFDDS010000059.1:0-5233 GCA_965603625.1 Candidatus Woesearchaeota archaeon | reverse complement strand
AGCAAGGTCGCTTGTGAGCGGTGTTATAGCTCCAGAACCAGGCGGTCCTCCAAAAGTTACTCCAGACGCCTGCACACTAAGAATATCGGTTCCAAGAATACCGAACTGCGAGGTTATTGCAACCCTTAAGCCCTGGCCAAGCCCTATTAGAGAAACAACTGCTGCTATGCCTATAAAGATGCCTATCATGGTCAGATAGGTTCTTAGCCTTCTGTTGGCCAGACTTCTAAAAGCTATTCTAAAATAATCAGTGAACATTTTAAAAATTATATAAAATAAAAAAGAGTTTTAACCCTTTGCCTTTCTCTTCTTGTTCTTCCTTCCCTTGTAGATGAAATACGCAATCATGGCTATTACGATGACGAGGATGATTATTCCCCATGGGAAGCCGCCGCCATTGGCCCTCTGCTTTAGCTCTGCTCCTGAGAGGAGTCTTAGCTCAAGAGGCAGCTCCTTGGTATAGAGTTCGCCGCTTCCATCCCTGTATTCTATTTTGAGTGGAAGGATTAATGGGTCCTCTGCTCCTTTGTCAACTACCAAGGTGTACTCTGCTGACTCATAGTCGTCTGAGTCAAGCTCTCCAATATATGAATTTGGGTTTGAGATTATCTGGAACTCAGCTGTTTCTGTGAGCATAACATCAAGGAACTTTATGTCACTAAAGCCCTTGTTCACCAGCTTAATCTCAACCCTTCCCTTTGAGCCTGCACTGTATATCTCTGTGCTCTCAATGTTTACTGAAAGGTCAGGTGTTGACTTCACAAGCACTCCCATAATTCCTGTTCTGGAGAAATTGGTTCCTGATGCATCAGAATAGGTCAGGGTGTAGGGAATCTTGTATGCCTTTGATTCTGCATCAGCATCTGTGAAAAAATTAAACACCATCTCATGGGTTTCGCCAGGCACAAGTTTTTTCAGGGTATTCTCGTTTCCAGTCCCGATTGGAGTAAAGGGGAGTTCTAAAAAGGTTATACTTGTGGTTGTGGTCAGGGTTGTGTACACGCCCATGTTTAGCTTGATGCCATTAAGGGTGTTGTCTGCAAGGTTTTCCAGTACAATTGAAACCTTGGTCATGGTTCCAGGAACAATGTTTTCTCTGTCTGTCCTTATCTCCTTGATTGCGAGAATAGGGTCTCTTGACCTTACACTGATGCCGTACTCACCTGCCTTGGTCCACACACCGCCTTTTATTTTATACCAGAACTCCACAGTGTGGTCTCCTGTTGTAGCTCCTGAATCTACAAGCAGCTCCCACTCTTCTCTTACACCAATGTCCTCTGTTTGGCTGCCTGCTATGGTTCCCAAGTTCTTAATCTCTTCTTCTCCATAAAGTGAGAAGGGATATTTAAGAATCAGTTTTGCCTGTACATCCTCAGCAGGAGAGCCTCCCTCGTTTTCTATCCTGAACTTCAGTTCCGCCATGCTTCCAGGAGCAATAGGGTCAGGCTCTTGGTTTATGAGGGTGACTGCTAGCTGGGGAAATCTTGAGACTGCTACCAATGGTGGTGATTGGGCCTGTACTAAGCTCATTAATACCAGCAATACTATCATTGATATTACTAAGTGGGGTAGTATTTTGTTTTTCAGAAAATCTTTTAGATTTTCTGGACCAAAAAATTTTAAATTTTTTGATTTCATTTTTTCACCTTTATTTTGCCTCTTTTTACTTTTTTGTATGATTTTTTAGCTTCTTTACTATCTTGCCGTCAAGCAGATACTCTGTCCTGTCTGCCTTCTTGGCAATGCTCTCATCATGAGTGACCATGACTATGGTTTTTCCTTCTTCTTTGTGGAGTTTTTTCAGGAAGTCAAGCACAGTACCCCCTGTCTTGGAATCAAGGTTTCCTGTGGGTTCATCTGCAAGTACGACATCTGGATTATTTGCCAGCGAGCGCGCTATTGCCACTCTCTGCTGCTGTCCTCCTGAGAGCTCTGTTGGCCTGTGATACATTCTGTCTCCGAGGTCAACCAGTTTCAGGAGTTTCTCTGCTCTTTCCTCTCTTTCATACTTGGGAATGTTCTGGAATATCATGGGCAGCATTATGTTTTCCTTTGCGGTAAGAGTGGGGATGAGGTTGAACTGCTGGAAGATAAAGCCTATCTTCCTGCCTCTTATCTGGGCCAGGTCTGACTCTGTGAGTTGGGCAATGTCCTGGCTCTCGAGCAGAATCTTTCCCTTTGTGGGTATGTCAAGGGCTCCTATCATGTTCATTGCAGTGCTCTTTCCAGAGCCTGAAGGCCCCATGATGGACACAAACTCGCCTTTCTTTACAGCCAGGTCAAGCCCGCACAGGGCATTTACTTTGACCTCTCCTTCTCCCATCTCATAGATTTTCCACACATTCCTCAGTTCAATTATTGTTTTTCCTGCTGTTTTGTGCATTTTTTCTATTTTATCTCGTCTATCTTTTTTAGCATTTCGTGTATCAGCTCTTCGAATTTAAGCATTTGTCTGTAGTACTCCTCTATGATTTTGAGTTTTTGTTTCTGTTCCTCTGATAGCTTCTTTCCTTTGTGTCTTTTTATTATGTTCGGTATTTTTTCCTTTGCCAGGTTAATTACCAAATCATGCTTCATTGTAAAGCCTTTTTTCATTATTTCCATCACATTTTTTTCAGCGCACAGGAAGACCTTTTTGGTGCCTGGCTTTCTTATTCTTTTTACAAAGCCTGCCGGCTCAAACATCTTTATCTTGTTGCTTATTGAGGCCAGGCTGTAGCCTGTTTTTTTTGCCAGGTCTTCCATTGAGATTTCTTTGGGTTCAAGGTATAGGACTGCTAGTATGGTGCCTAGAGAAGCATCTGCTCCTTGTACTCTGCTGGCTGTCTGGTAGAATTCTATAAACTCCTTGTCTATTTCGTCGAGGGGCATGGTAAAATTCACTCTTTTTAGTACTTTCTAAATATTGTAAATATACTAAATATATAAAGGTTTCGCTTTTAAACCATAACTAGAAGCCTATTTACGCTTTTTACTCTCTTTTTTCTTTTTTTTCCTATGATTCTTTTTCTTTTCTTTTAATTCATCCTCAATAGTATCAACAGTCTTCTGAAGCTCACTAAGCTTATCAAGAACCCTCTTCTCATTGCTCTTCTTGGACTGGAAAGTAATAATCTCATTCACAACCTTGACATCATCCTCGATGCTGGTAATCAGCAGTTCATTCCTCCAATTAAGCTTATGTGACTTAAGGGTCCTTACCAGGTAAGCAATTTTACTCATAGATAACTGAACGCTGTTCAGAAAGAGCTCAAGCCTGAATACATCAATTCTCTTGTGATAGTACTTTTCGCTCTGCTTAGGAACTATCAGGTTCTTAATATTCGTAAGGGTTGTGTCCAGACCAGAGAAGAGAATCCACAGGTCCTCAATCTCCCTGTGCTTGATAGTGTCGGTCTCAACCTTCTCAAGCATTCTGTTAATATCAGACCTGAAGAGGTACAAGCCGCTTCTCAGCCTGTCAATGACCTCTTCGTAGCTAATCTCATACACCTCTTCAAGAAGAACCTCCTGCTTTACACCCACAATCTTAGAGATAAGCACACCATAGATTATCAGGCCTAGAATAACCTCAAAGCCAGATAAGAACTTACTGATGCCCATGGGAATAACATCGCCGTATCCCAATGAAGTTGCTGTTATAAAAGAGAAGTACAGGCTGTTGATAAAGCCCTCTGTATTATATTGAACGATCTCTCCTCCCACATTCAGGGAATTTCCAGGCAGGCTGGCAAGAAAAAAATAAATCAGACTAAAGATAATGATTATAACAATCCAGAGAGTGAAGACCTGGGAAAAACTGGTCCTGTCAATGAGCCTGAATAAGCCATAACTAGGTTTTCTCACCCTCTTTTTCTTAATATCCTCCATAGAATTAATTCTTAGAATAATCATATAAATAATTTATGTTAATAAGCCTCCGGGGGGATTTGAACCCCCGACCTGCGGATGGCTTGAGTGATTTTACAAGTCCGCTGCACTAACCACTATGCTACGGAGGCATATGTTCAAGAACGAGAAAATGTTTTAAAAAGGTTTCTAAAAGAGGGCATATATTATTATTGGGATAATTATGCCTAGGACTATGCCCACAATCACTTCTACTGGCTTATGCCCGATATGCTCATCAAACCTCTTCTCCTTAACCAGCTTGTTCAAAGCCTTTGACTGCTCCTGGGTGACCCATCTCACCTTTAAGGCATCGTTTATCACAACCAAGGCAAAGACGACGCCCATAACAAAGAGAACAGACAAGCCTGTTTCTAAGAATAATCCTGTAGCCAGGGAGACCACGCTTGCTGTGTGGGCAGAGGGCATCCCCCCGTCATAGAACAATGCTTTCAGAGAGACTTTCTTTTCCCTGCTGCAGTCAATGACTGCCTTTATTATCTTGACAAAAAGCCAGGATACAACTATGCTCAGGATAAGTTCATATATCATTTCAAAAACCGTCTAGTATGAAAATTAAAAAATATTTTTTTATCCGAGTGGCGGTGTCACAATCAGGTGGAGGATTATGTCTCTTCCTCCCTTCTTCACTATGAAGGTGCTGTCTATCAGGAGGTCTATGTCTCCTGAGACTGTTGCTAGTCTCTTCTCGTATTCTCTTATTGTTCCTCCAGGTCCTCCTTCACAGCAGGTAAATTCTCTAATCATGTCTACTCCGCCTGAGGTGAAGGGTTCTGTCACTACAAAGCCCTTGGGTCTGAAGTCGCATAGTGGAGTTATCATAGCGCACTGGTCATCTCCAAAGTCTAGTCCTTCACAGTTGAGGTTACAGTTGCCGTAGTAGTCTGTGCAGTCATGGTGGCAGCTGCCGTTTCTTAGTGTGAAGTTTTCATAGCTGTCTACCTGAGCGCTTACAAGGATTATTCTCACATTGTCGTCATAACCCTCTTTCCTTGCTATAAAGCTGTAGTTGCCTATAAGAGCGTCTGGTATGCTGTACATGCCGTTCATATCAGTAGTTGCATTGCTCTCGTATTTCTTAGGCATTCCTGGAGGGCTGCCTTTGACAAGGGCTCCTTGCACAGGGTCTCTGTCTTCATCAAACACATAGCCCCATACTCTGCCAGAGCAGTTGCTGTCATCAATATCTATGAGTCCATCGCAGTCGTTATCCTTGCCGTCAAGGCAGAGTGCTAATCTTTCTTCAAGGCCTATCTGGCATGCTCCCCACTCATCAATGCAGTGCTGAGTCTCATTACAGCAGGCACTATGAGGGCAGGTGCCT
>CBFDDS010000058.1:0-5311 GCA_965603625.1 Candidatus Woesearchaeota archaeon | reverse complement strand
TAAGAAGCCTGATAAAAAAGAGTTCTGGACTATTGTAAAGGTCTCAGGTCTTGGCATACTTGTTATCGGACTCATGGGTTTTCTTTTATCAGTTATCAACCAGTTACTATTAGGTTAAGGTTAAGTAAGATGGCAGAAGAACAAGAGAAAAAAGAAGCAAAAGAAGAAAAAAAGAAAGAAATAGTTGAAGAAGCCAAGAAAGAAGATAAAGCAGAGGAAAAGCAGGCAGAGACCAAAGAAGAGGAGAAAGTGGAAGAAGAGATTGCTGAGGAAACAGAGGAACTAGAGAAAGAGATTCCTGAGCTAAAGGATGTTGTAGACGAAGAAAAGGTAGAGGAGAAGATAGAGGAAGCAAAAGAAGAAAAAAAGAAAGAAGCAGTTGAAGAAGCCAAGAAAGAAGATAAAGCAGAGGAAAAGCAGGAACAGGAAGACGAGATTCTTGAGATGATGAAAGAGGATGAGGAAGAAAAAAAGGCTAAAGAAGAAGCAAAAGAAGAAGAGCCAGAAGAAGAAAAGGATATTGGCGAGGAGCTCAGCCTGATAAAGGTTAAGACCAGAAAGCCAAAGCAAAAGAAGAAAGAGGGGAAGCCGGCTGATAAGAAGGAAGAGCCAAAGAAAAAAGAAGCAAAAGAAGAAAAGAAAGAAGAAGCAAAAGAAGAAGAAAAAAAAGAAGAGCTCACAGAGGACTCTCCTGAATCAAAGATTTATGCTCTCAGAACAACCGCTAACAGGGAAGACCAGGTCATGGACTTTGTCACAAGCAATGCTGCTAGAAAGAAGTTAGAGGTTTATTCTATCATAAGACCCCACGGCATGAGAGGCTATATATTCCTAGAAGCTGGTAGCAGGAGCGATGCAGAGCAGGCAGCCTTTGGAGTGCCCTATGCAAGAGGGCTTCTGCCTAACATCATCCAGTACAAGGAGATAGAGCACATGCTGGAGCAGGTCAAGAAGGAGATGAACATCCAGAAGAATGATATTGCAGAGATCATAAGCGGTCCCTTCAAGAGGGAGAAGTGCAAGATTACCAGGATTGACAGAACAAAGGAAGAAGTGGTTGTTGAACTCCTGGAAGCAGCTGTTCCTATCCCAATAACTGTTAAGATGGACGCTGTCAGGGTTATCAGAAGGGAGACTGATGAAGAGGAGAAATAAGTTATTTACTTTTTCTAACCAATTGTTTGCCTTTTTCAATAACTTCTACAATCATATCAACACATTTATCATAAAGCTCTCCCGGTTTCTCGAGCCTAGATACATCTGCTCTTGCATACGCCGCACCAAAGTGTTTACCAGAATCAGTCTTAATTAAGCATCTTGAAAGAGCATAAATATTTGAACCATCCAAGGGCATTGTGCTTCCAGCAGTAACGATATAATAATCCTCGCCTATTGCAAAGCGATAGGTTAAAACATGGCTCTCGCCGTTAACATAATATCCATCTAGATAAATCTGATTGGCAAGGAGCCCTGATCTATATCTTGGATTGCTCTTCCTCTTACTGCCCTTAAAATTTTCTCTGACAATCTTTGAGATGTTCTCGCGAAGCTCAATACCAAAAAGTTTTCTCATGTCAAGATAATCCGGCATTTTATTTCTACCTCAAAAGAGTTTTATCCACAAGTGGTAAAATCCTAAATTATTTAAATCTTAGTGTGTTATTTTCATCGCAACCTTTATAAATCGTTCATCTTTTCTCGGGGATAACATGCCTAAAGAAACAGTAGAAGCATTGATAGACGGAGGAAAGGCATCAGCAGCGCCTCCACTCGGGCCAGCTCTTGGTCCTAAAGGAGTGAATATCGGCCTGGTAGTTGCTGAGATTAACAAGAAGACAGAGGGTTTCAAGGGCATGCAGGTGCCTGTAAAGGTAACCATCGACACTGACACAAAGGAGTTCACTATTTCTGTGGGTACACCACCCGCTGCTGGCCTGATAAAGAAAGAAGCTGGTATTCAGAAAGCTGCAGGCAACCCCTTAGAGCATGTTGCTGACCTCAAGATCGAGCAGATAATCAAGATTGCCAAGATGAAAGAGGACGGACTCACAGGCAAGGACCTGAAAGCAAAAGTAAAGGAAATCATTGGTACCTGTAATTCTATGGGCATCAAGGTAGAGGAGATGCATGGAAGGGATGCTCTTAAAGCAGTTGATGAAGGAAAATACGATAAAGAGATAAAAGAGGAGAAGACAGAGCTGAGTGCTGAGGAGCTCAAGGAATTAGAGGAAGAGAAGAAGAAAATGCAGGAAGAGCTGGCTGCTAAGAAAGATGAGTTCATGAAACAAGCCAATGCAATCCTTAAAGAGATGGAAGGCAAAGAAGCTAAGGATATCAGGAAGAAGATGGAAGAAGCAGAGATACCAATGCCTATCATACAGGAAGTGCTCCCAGAAGAAAAGGAAGGAGCACCAGGAGCAGCCAAGCCAGGTGCAGAAAAGCCCGGCGAGAAGAAGGCTGAAGCAGGTGCAAAGCCTGCTGACAAGAAATAAAATTTTCTTTTTCTTAACCCACTCTGCAAGAATAAAGCAGGATGAGTAACAGAACAATTACTGCCAGTATAATCCACCAGAACAGCTTCTCATAAGGCTTCTGTACTAATTTTTGCTCCATTATAGGGAGAGAAGGTTGTTTTGATTATAAAAAGTTTTCTGTGATTAATTGAAAAAGCCACCTACTCACCACCCCGAAGGGGGCGACCCCCGGCTCATCGCCGTCAGCCAAGGCCCTTGCAAAAAAAGCAAATGCCCTTGGCAATGGCGACGGCTACGGCGACTTTTTCAGTTCACGCTTTAAAAACAGATACCTTTAAAAAGAGGTTATTATTCACAAAGCCTTATGGTTCAGAGAAGAGGCGGAAGCCGGAGAAAGAGCAGGTACAAGCTCAAGAAGAAGGGAAGAGACAAGGGAAAGCTTAGTATCCGGAAGTACATGCAGGAGTTCAAGACAGGTGACAGAGTAGTGCTGAAACCAGACCCCTTTGTGCAGAAAGGAATATTTCATCTAAGATTTGCAGGCAAGGCAGGTGTTGTCAAAGACAAGAAGGGAACCTGCTATGAGGTTGTTATAAAGGATTTCAAGAAGGAGAAAATCTTGATAGTCCATCCTATCCATATAAAGAGGTGTTAATATGACAAAGCCAGAGGTAATTGAGAAGAGTTCCATGAGTATGGCTGCTCTGAGGGAAGAGCTGGCCAAGATCAAGAAGAGAGATGGAGAGCTGAGTTTCAGAGGCAACAAGACAGAGGAGTATGTTAATGAGTTCAGTATTCTAAAGGCAAAGCAGGCAGAGGAGCTGTATAAGAAGCTTGACAGCCTCAAGATTCCCAGGCTGAAAGATGTTCATATTAACAAAATCGTTGACCTGATGCCTACCAGCATGGATGAACTAAAGGTTATAATGCAGGGTTATGCACTGCCAGTAACCAATGACAACCTGAAGAAGATAATTGATGCTGTCTCCAAGTATCTGCCTGACAAAAAGAAATAATTGTTTTTTCTATTTTTTCTTCATAAATTTAAAAAACTTTATATAATAGTGGGTTCATCACATATTTAGACGAGGGGATTTTAGAACAAACATACCTAGCTTGGGGAGTATAAAATGATGCAGAGAAAAAAGGAAGAGGAAGCTATAGTGCTGGATTTTTTGCAGCATGGTTATCCCTTTGATAACAGGCCTATGCACGTGAAAACACCTATTGTGCAGGCTATTGGCAAGGAGAACTACACTCTCTTAGAGCTAGTGCCAAGGAAAGGAATATTTCTGCAGCCCTATGAAGAGGTATACATCGGGGATGCCAAGAGAGAGAAGATTCACCATATTAACGGGAAGATTCCTCCCAGCAAGCTCACCCAGACAGCCAAGTCAGAGCTGAAGCATGCAATACAAGAGCTTGTCAAGAAGCAGGAGCCCAAGTTTGTTGAGTTCTTTAACAAGGCCCAGCCCATCAGCACGCGAATGCACATACTAGAGCTGCTCCCCGGCGTTGGAAAAAAGCATATGTGGGAGATTGTCAATGAGCGCAAGGCAGAGCCTTTCAAGGACTTCGAGGATATCAGGAAGAGAGTCAAGCTAATGCCAGATCCTGTCACCACAATAGTCAGGAGAATAACCTCTGAGCTGGAAGGAAAAGAAAAGCATCTATTATTCGTAGATAGGCCTGCCGGTACAGAAGAATAAAAATAAAACAAGGAAATAATTTTATCTTACTTTTTCTGCTCCTTTACCCTTTTTTCTCAAGCCTCTGGTTTTCTTGCCAGTGCTGGTTAGTCCTCTGTGAACCCTGCCCTTCTGCTTAACAATTCTCTTGAGAACCATGTCTTTCTTGATGTTAGGGTGCTCTCTGTCTAAGAGGATGACCTCATACCAGTAGTGCTTTCCATCCTCGCCCACATAGTAGGAGTTCAATACCTCGCAGTTGGAGTACTTCTTCACTGCCCTCTCCTCTGCAACCCATTGATAGCTCTTCTTAACAACCTTGTTTCTGCTGGACCTCTTGGGTCTCCTGCCACCAGCAGTCTTGGGCTTCATCCTTCCTCCACGGCCAACTCTCTGCCTGATCAGGATAAAGCCTTGCTTTGCCTTGTAGCCAAGACTCCTAGCCCTGTCAATCCTTGTAGGCTTCTTAATCCTAACAGTAACTGGTTGTTTTCTCCAAAGAATAAGCCTGTTCTTCTGGACCTCTCCCAGGTTCTTCTTGGGTTTTTTCCAAAGGTCCCTTACATACTTATACATTCCCATTTTAATTAGCCTCCATTATTATATATACCCTATATTTTCAGATTCAGGCAAGCTACGCCCACATCTCTGAATAAGAGGAGAAAAACAGGGTTTGATTTATAAAGGTTTTGGCAGAATGATTAGTAACCATCAAAAAGTAGTTAATTTAGAAAGATTTTTAAATTTGACTAATAACCAAGATAAAATGACAGTTATAGCAGGAGTTGCATCAAATTATGGAAAAAAAGGAGTAGTAATAGGCTCAGACAGGCTGGTCAGCTCCGGAGACTTCAACATAGCAGAATACATAAGATACCTCGAACTGGATGATATATTCGGAGTGTCTGACTTTATAGAATATCTAAAAAAAATTAACCTTGACAAGATAAAAATAACTCTTAGAAGAAAAATTCAGATTTCAAAAGACAAACAATCAGTGCTAACAGGCACAGGAGCGATTAATGAAACAAACAAAAAAGCCACTCAGCTATTATTGCATCCAAAAACTTTTCTAAAAGACAATTCTTTTCTTAAAAAAATGCTTTTTCCTTTTGATCTCCAATAATTCTCCAGAATTCAGATAAACAT
>CBFDDS010000057.1:0-5339 GCA_965603625.1 Candidatus Woesearchaeota archaeon | reverse complement strand
AATGAAAAAGTATAATTGTAGAATTCATGCACATCTACTGGTCTTGAAGTTAGCATTAAATAGCCATAAGGCGAATCATCTACATCAACGTACAAACACTTTTCCCCTTCAAAACAATTCTTATCAGTGTAGACTCCTCCCCCCCATACAGACCAATCCACAGGCGAGTCACTCATGAAGACGCTTCTTTCAAAGCCTTTATTAGGAATCTCCAATTCAATAAGCTCATCATCACTCCAAGCATGGTGGTAGTAACCAGATTCCATCCCAAACGCAGTAGCACTAACATTTAGATGAGGATAAAGGTCAGGGTCTGCCAGCTCCTTTTTGTATTTCTCAACGTTTCTGGGAGAGTATGAATAAGCAGTAGAGGAGTATAATATCTCCTCATTTATTATACTATATACAACAAGAAAAATTAAGAGTAAAGCAGAAATTATGAGCAAGGCCCATGTTATACGTTTATAAACCGGTCGTGTTCTCTTAAGAAAAGTTGAAAATGAAATGATTAAAAAGGCAAGAAGGACAACTGCTATTATGAGTATAAGGGCTATCTTTATAATCCACCAAAACCTCTGTACAATAGGGATTAACACAAGTATCAGAATACCCAAGAGCAGGACTATCAGGATTACAGAAGTAACTGAAAGCTTTTGTTTCTCCTTAGAGCCAGCCTCCTTTTCCCCACTCTTTCCGTTCATCTTTAGCTTATAAAACAAACCCCAAATAAAAATCTTTTCATTTTTTGCATTTTTTTACATTTTTAGCAAGATTTAAGTATTACCTTGTGCTTCTCACGAGTATGGGCAGGAAGGGGGGCTACAGGAAAAAAGATAAGAAAAAAGATTTAATATTTAAGAGCCTCCTGCTTTTCTTAGCAATGATTCTCTGCTTTTTCCTGGTGTATAAAGTCCATGTCAGTTATCCCTATGAATTTATTGAGCCAGAAACAGCCACTTATGTTGAGTATGAAAAATACCCTTTTCCCCTACACAATGATGAGTGGGCTCACCTGGCAATTGCCATAAGCATGATAGAGGAGAAGAAGACTGACTTTAATCCCTATCTTGCAGTTAAAGAACAGGACAGGGAGCTTGGCTTTCATTATGTCCTTGCAGCATGGTTCATGTCCCCAGGTATTAATCCTGTGCTCTTCTACCAGTACCTTGCACCCATCTTCCTTGCTATAAACGCCTTATTCCTGTTCTTCCTGGTTTATACTCTGACCAAGAATTATTGGATGGGTCTGTTCTCAATGCTCTTTTTTGCATCTATTAAGAGCAACCTTAACATCCTGGGCAACTGGTTCTTTCTGCCCTTGACCTTTAGCTTGTTCCTAATTTTCCTTTATCTCTACTTCTTTGTAAAGGCAATAGGCAAGAAAAAGGTGGGAATTGTATCGCTAGGAGCAGCCATTCTCTTCTTCCTCATAGGCATCCTCATATATCCTTTTGCAGCTGTTCTAATGGCTCTCTTATCCATTATCTACATAATAACAAGAGTGGATTTCATTAAAAAGAACTGGAAATACTTGGTTGCCTTTGGAGTGGCTGCACTCATAATCGTGGTCTTTGTTGTGAAGCTATATTTCTGGACAGGCACATTTGGCGACACCCTTGCCAGGTTTCTTAAAGAGCTGGTATTCAAGCAGGGCTGGACAGTGCTGGAGTACACTTACTCATTGCTCAGGTTTTATGGAATAATACCGCTAATACTTGCAGTGCTCGGCGTTGTTTATATCTCCTTAAAGAAAGAGAAGAAAAAGAATCTTTTATTCATTATCTGGCCTGCGGCGTTATTGGTAAACCTCATCTTATTTGCATTCTTCAAGTTCTCTCTCCTCTTCCCTTACCAGAGAAACTTCTTCTACCTCTTAATCGGGCTTGCCCCTTTGTCAGCCATGGGGCTCTACTGGCTTTCAGAACTGCTTGTTAATGTCTCGAAGAAATACATTTTCAAGAAAAAAATCTACAGCTATATCCCTGCCATCCTGCTGGTAATAATTGTATTGTTCATCACCTTTAATACTTATTACAAGATAGAACCCCAGAAGTTTTCATTGCATAGGGTGATAACCCAGCCAGAATATGAAGCCCTGCTTTGGTTAAGAGGCACTTATGAACCTTACAACAAGGTGCTTGCAAAGCCCTTCTTCTCAACAACTGTCTATCCTGTCAGCAGGAACAGAGTGCTTGGAGTGATGCCCTCTACACTTGAGGGAGGACCTTATGCTAGGATATACGACTTTTTCAATGGCGGGTGTGATTTTAAGCAGAAAATTGTGACAGAGGAAGGGGCTGATTTTGTGATAAGCACAGGGGAAATCAGATGCGACTTCTTAGGGAAAGTTTACAGCAGGGAGGGTGTTAATATCTATCGGGTTGTATGATGAACAATGAAGAAAAAAAAGAAAAAAAAGCCTGGTTCATTATGGAAGAATATTCTGTTATTAATAATCACTATTATCTTATTCTTGATTGTTTCTGAATTGGTTTTTAGATTATTTGCCTCTGATTACCAGAAAAGATCTGGGGAGCACATTCGAATTGAGGATTCTCATTTTTCTCACTATTTTCTTAATGTAAGTTTCAGAAAAGATCCTGGTGTATTCAGGATTGTTGTGCTGGGCGATTCATTCACCTTTGGTACTGGAATGGAGAATGGAACCAGCATATACACTAAATCATATCCTAGACAACTGCAGGCATTATTAAAAGAAAATTTTGATGATTATAACTATGAAATTTTTAATTATGGCCTTGGAGGAATGTCTACTCTAGATGAGTATTACATACTTGAAATGCTAGCCTTAAAAGCAAACCCTGACTTAGTAATCATAGGGATAACCACAAATGATATGATTTTATGGAATTACAATCTTGACCCTATTGCTTACTGTGACATAAACATACATTATTCAGATAGGTTTTTAAGATTCTTGGACAAAAACTGGAGGCTTTTCAATTACTTTTATATTAAATACAAATATGCTGATTATTATAAAAAAAGAAAAAAAAATGATAACAGTCTAGAAGAGAGATGCTATAGGCGGTCTTTGGAAAGAATAAATGACTTGCTTTCAGAAAAACAGATTCCTGCAGTTGTTGTACTAATTTATGAGACTCTATATGACTATGAAAAGGAGTATCTTAGAGATTATTACAGTGAAGAAAGATTCCTTGAACTCAAAGAAGGCATTACCTCTGCTGGTTTTGAGCATACAATGTATACGAGTGATTACTTTTTAGACATACCCTACAAAGAGGTTACCTGCGATGATGATTACCACTACAGTCCAAAGGCTTACAGAGCAATCGCAAAAATGATTTATAACTATCTCTTGACTAATAATATGATTCCCAGTTGTGAAAATCAGGACTGTAGCACAAAACTGGTTAGTGTTGAGTGGAGCGAGGTTTAAGAGAACTAAGATGAAGAAAAAGAAAATAGCAATCTTCCATGACTTTTTCGGAACGATTGGTGGCGGTGAAAAATTGGTGCTTGAGCTAGCCAAGGGCCTGGGCGCGGATATAATAACAACTGACAAGAACAAAGAGAACATCAGGCTGATGAAGCCTGGCAAGATAAAGATTATAAGTCTTGGCAATCCTCCGCCCTTTCCTGTGCTCAAGCAGATAAGCGCCTCTGTTATGTTTTCAAGAGCAGACTTTCCAAATTATGATTTTTATATCATGAGCGGCAACTGGGCGATTTTCGCAGCAAAAAAGCATAAACCTAATTTGCTCTACTGCCACACCCCTGTCAGAATGTTTTATCAAGCTTATCATGACTTTAAGGGGTGGGCTCCCTGGTATGCAAAACCCTTGTTTGCATTATGGGTGGCTATTCACAGGTTTTTCCTTGAAAAAAAGGTCAAGCACATCCAAAGAGTGGCTGCTAATTCAGAGAACTGCAAGAGAAGAGTTAAGAAATACTATCACAAGAACGCAGTTGTTGTAAATCCCCCTATCAAACAGTTCAAGTTCAAGAAATATGGGGATTTCTGGCTCAGTGTCAATCGGCTCTATCCCCACAAGAGAATTGAGCTCCAGCTAGAATCCTTCAAGAGAATGCCAAAGGAAAGACTGGTGGTTGTTGGAGGAGTCACAAAGGGAGACCATTCTAATGCTTATAGAAAGAAGATTATGAAGAACAAGCCTGCTAAGTGAGTGCAAGGGTTCCATTGCAACCTCGCAGAAAGAGGATTTTGGCATGAACATCCTCGAGGCCATGAGCGCTGGAAAGCCAGTGGTAGCAACAGCTGAGGGAGGCTACCTAGAGACCATGATTAATGGCAAGACAGGCTTTCTTGTAAAGCCAAGGGTCGATGAGATTATTAAGGCTGTAAAAAAGATAAGTAAGAATCCAGCGAAATTTAGAAAGGCGTGCGAAAAACGAGCCAAGGATTTCAACACACAAAATTTTGTTAAAAAGATGAAAAAGTTGGTCTATGAGCCAAATATAAAATGAAAATAATTGATATCTGCGCCTACTTTGTGAACAAGCCTGTGAGTGGAGGTCAGGTAAGGGTTTTTGGCTTTAACCAAGCCATGAGTAAACATGCGAGTATTGAGCAGTTCTCATACACGCCTGTTCTTATGTGGAAAAAGACCTTTGTTTATAACAAGAATTACAAGGAACACATCCATAATCATTTATTCTACACAAAAGGAGTTGTGCTTCTAAAAATTTTAGGAATAAGAAACTATGACTTTCTTGTGCCTTTCATATTCAAATTCATAAGAGCACCTGAAAAGCTTAGAGATGCTCTGAAGAAGTGCGATATTGTGCAGGTAGAGCATCCATGGCTCTTGAACTGGATTTCAAGATACACTGATAAGCCCATCATTCTTGTTGCGCATAATGTGGAGTATGACATGCAAAAGGATTTCTTTGGCTCTGGATGGGGAAAACACCTTGCTGATTCTATAAAGAAAAACGAGGGCAGAGCAGTCAGAAAGGCGAACCTAGTGTTTGCTATGAGCGAGGAGGATAAGAAAAGACTTAGTAAATTGTATGGGATTAAACAGAACAAAATTGTGGTGGTCCCTAACGGGACAAGGATAAAAGATTTTGAGATAAAGCTGAGCAAGCAGGGTGCAAGAAAAAGATTAGGGTTAGGAAGATATAGAAGTTATAGGAACATCGCGCTTTTTGTAGGCGCTACTCACCCCCCAAATAAAGAGGCTGCTGATTTCATTGAGAAAAGGCTTGCTCCTAAGATGCCTGATGTGCTGTTCTTGATTGTTGGTAATGTGTGCAAGAAAAAGAAACAAGGAAACAGGATATGCACTGGCGCTGTTAGTGATATATTGCCTTACTACAAGGCCGCTGACCTT
>CBFDDS010000056.1:0-5340 GCA_965603625.1 Candidatus Woesearchaeota archaeon | reverse complement strand
CAGAAGAATTTGAGAGCAATATCAACAAGGGCTTTGAGGACCAGGACTACTACTCCGCTGCCAGCTATTGCTTTAGCCTGGGCTTGCTGTTAAGGAAAACCAATCTGGAAGAGATTGAGGACAAGTATCCTGAGAGAATAGGCCAACTCTACAATCTCACTAAAAGGGCTGTTGAAGAGTTTGATAAAAACCTTGAGAACAAGAACCTTACCACCCTGTCTGAGCTTGAAACCTATATCATTGTCAAGGAGAGGCTTGTAGAGGCAGAGGAGAGCCTTAACCAAATTTCTGCCAACATATCAACCAATGAACTGGCTTATGCTATTGAGAGGTACTACAGCGCTGTTTTCTGGTCTACCTTCTTCAGGTTAAAGGGAGAGAGGTTTGAGCTTGACCCGGAGTATCTAAAAGAAGCATGCTATAAAAAACTATCAGAGGCAGAGGAGAGGATTAATTATGCCGGTATCTATGTCCCTCTTCCCCTGCAGAACTCTGGAACCACTATTAAGCAGGCCTATGCCTTTGCTCTCCAGGAGAACTATAAGATGTGCCTGTTCAAGGCCAGCTTTGCAAAGGCAGAGTCCAACCTTCTCTTGTCAAGCATCACTTTCGGCAAAGACCAGGTGAATGAGCTTGCTGAGGAAAAACTCAAGTCTGCAAAAAAGGTTATTGTGAAGGAGCAGAGCAGGAATGTCTTCCCTATCCTCGGCTACAGCTACTATGAGTATGCTACCTCTCTTAAAGAGAACGGCGACCCTCTTTCCAGCCTTATCTTCGGAGAGTATGCCCTGGAGCTGAGCAATATTGAGATTTATTTCCCAAAGAAGAGCATAATAAAACTTCCAAGGATTAATTATTCTGCTGTTTATTTTTACCTCTCAGCACTTGTACTCGGAGTTGCTGTCGGGCTTCTGATTGGCTCAAAGGTCTTGAGGAGGAAGGGAAAGAAAAAAGTGAAGGTTAAGAAGAAAAAGAAAAAATAATTCTAATACATTCCTCTAAGAATAGTCTGTTCTCTCTCAGGACCATTTGATATCATGACCACTTTTCCTCGAGTGAAGTCCTCGAATTCTCTGACAGACTTTATGAAGTATTCGGGTAGATCAGAATAGGTTCTTATCTCACTAATATCAGAGTATCCTGAATAAGTGTCAAATAAGGGATTCACACTTCTCAAGAACTTATCCTCTCTGTTAAAGCGCGTGTGGATAGTTCCACGACGAGTTTCATAGCCTTTGCATATCTTGAACTCTTCGCATCCAGCAAGAGTGTCAGGCTTGGTCAAAACAAAGAGAGGGCCATTAATGGTTACTGCATACTTAGCTGCAATAGCATCTGTCCACCCAATCCTTCTTGGCCTGCCCGTGGTTGCTCCGTACTCCCAGGCTGCAAGCCTGATACCAACACCCTTCATAAAAGGGTCTGATAAGTTCATAAGCTTAACAACATCCTCTCTGTGAGCCTTGATATAATCATACACTTTTGCCTTGTGCTCCAAGAGTTCTTTCTCATTATTCTCTCTCTGTAGTTTTCTTATCTTATCCAAATCAAGAGGCATTCTAAGGTAGTGTTCTACTTCGTAGAAGATGTCGTGTTCAAGACCCCTGGCACAGTAATCATCAGAATCCCATCCTCCTAGCTCGCTGGGAAAAGCGCCAGCACCTACTCTTGTCATCATAGGATACTTTATCAGGCCTAAGGCTTTATCAACATCTTTTGCACTCAAGCCAACACCAGAAGCTGTGCCGTTCAGAGAGCAATCAGAGGAAGTCACATATGGGTAGGTTCCGTGTTCGCTGCTCAATAACAAGCCCTGGGCTCCCTCTAACTGAACCTTCTTACCTTGCTCTAATAATCTTTGCATTTCTGAATTAGTGTTCCTTACATACTGTTTAATTCTTTCAATGAAGGGCTGGAGTTTTTCAACTAGCTCCTCAGTGTTTATCTTTTGGTCTGGATAGTACTGCTTCAACTTGTTAATCTTATCAACAACCAAGCTCTTATCAGACAAGTCACCTATTCTGATACCTCTCCTTGCAGTCTTATCAGCATAACAAGGTCCTATCCCTCTTCCTGTAGTTCCAATCTTTCCACCCACCTGGGTTGCTTGCTTTCTATCCTCTACCTGGTGGTAAGGCATAATCACATGAGCATCCTGGCTTATCATGAGGTTATCATAAGGAAAACCTTCCTTGTCCATCCAGTCCATCTCCTTGTTCAGAGCTTTAAGATCTATAACCATGCCGTTCCCAAGAATACTAACCTTGTCCTTCTTCTCTTTTTGATAAACAATGCCTACAGGCAGCAGGTGAAATATTACCTCTTTACCATCAATATAAAAGCTGTGTCCAGCATTGTGCCCTCCGGATCCCCTAGCATCAACATCAGACCAGTAAGCAGCTATCATCTCAGCAATCTTTCCCTTTCCAGAATCACCCCACTGGTTGCAAAGCGTTGCAACAAATTGTGCATTCCTTAAAAAATCGTTTATCTCAGCTTCTAATGACATTTGCATCACCGTTCTCCGCTGCCTGGATAATTAGGCGCTTCTTTTGTTATTTGAACATCATGCGGATGGGATTCTCTTTGTCCTGCTACTGAGATTCTGTAAAACCTGGCTTTTGTTCTTAATTCCTCAATATTAGCAGCACCAACATAGCCCATTCCGCTTCTTAAGCCTCCAACATACTGTTTAAGAACACTGTCCAAGGTCCCTTTATGAGGCACAATAGCGGTGACTCCTTCAGGAACAAGGTCCTCTCCTTTCTCGCTCTGGCGATACCTATCCCTTGCTGCCTTGCTTTCCTTCATTGCCTCTAGAGAACCCATACCCCTGTACTCTTTCCATGAGCGTCCATTTTTAAAAACAATTTCTCCAGGAGCTTCATCTGTTCCTGCAAGCATGCTTCCAAGAGTAACTGATTTTGCTCTTGCAGCTATTGCAATGGTAATATCTCCTGAGGATATAAGACCCCCATCTGCATTTATAGGTATATCATATTTATCGCCTACCTTTGAACAATTATAAACAGCAGTTACCTGGGGAGTTCCTGTTCCTGCTACAACCCTTGTAGTACAAATAGCTCCTGGCCCCTGGCCTACTCTCACACCATCAGCACCTGCTCTTATCAATCTTTCTGCTGAATCAGCTTCAGAAATATTTCCAACAACAACATCAAGGGGTACATAATTTCTTTTAATCTCTTCTAACATAGGAATAATTTTTTTTAATGCCTCTTGAACACTTTTTGTATCAGCATGAGCAGTATCCACAACAATAACATCAACCTTTTCTTCCACAAGTTTTTCTAATCGGACAAGCTCTTCCTCACCAACACCGATTGCTGCACCAACTATTAAGTGCCCATTAGCATCAATATTATATTGCTCTGATACACCTGATTTTAAATCTTTTATATCTTTAAAAGAATAAAGCCCTACTAGTTTTTCGTTGTTATCTACTAAGGGAAGGTGTTTCTTTTTTAATCCCTGCATTGTCTTATAAGCCTGTTCAAAGCTTGTACCTTGCTCTGCTGTTATTAATTTCTCTTTACATGTCATTACATCCATGGCTTTCATAGCCGGATCTTCACAAAAAGCAAAATCATTGCCTGTTAAAATACCTACTAATTCTCCTTTTCTATTTAATACAGGGAAACTGCCAAACTGATAGTCTTTTTCCTTTTTTCTTATAAGAATTGCATCAATTGTCTCATCTTCATAAACACAAATTGGTTTTTCAATTAAGCCTGTTTTTCCATTAAGATGATGTTTAACCCTTCCAACATGATAAGCTTGCACATCTGGTGATAATCCTCTATGAATTATTCCTATGCCCCCGCGTTTGGCAAGTCCTATAGCTAATCTGTACTCAGTCACTGTATCCATGGCTGCGCTTACTATTGGAACCTTTAATGGAATGTTTCTTGAGAATTTTGATTCTAGGTTTACATCAGCAGGCATTACTTCAGAATACCCTGTTCTTAATCTGACATCATCAAAGGTCAGAGCTAAGCCTTGCCTCTCTATTTTCTTGAAGAATCTGTCTTTAGGAGAATTTCTGCCCAGTCTAAACCCCATCATGCGCCCCCATATAATTTAAACCCAAAGAAGACCTCAGAGTGAGGTCTTCCCGGGAAAAAGAGGTGAGTTTAAAGTTTAGTATAGTTATTTATTACCTCTTTTCGTCTAAAAACCACCCTTCTTTTTTTCTCCACTTCGGAATAGATAAACTACTATATAAACTTTTCGTTAGAATACCATTACATAATGGTGACAAAATATAAAGTTTTATAAAGTTAACGCTCAAACCCAATAACACAAAACTTTAAAAAACAAACAAAGGATTAGAAGATAAGAATGAGGAAACCAGGAAAAGGAATGGCAACATTCATGATGTTGAACACGCTATGGATGTATGTAGGGTGTGGAGGAAACAAAAAACCAGCAGTAACACCACCTGCAGAACAGCCAAAAGCAGCAGAAACAGTGCAAGAGCCGCCTGAAAAACAAGAAGAAAAACTTGAAGAGAAAACTAAACTCAGGCCAATATACCAAGACAAGGTAACATACCTCAAAGAATACTTTAATGCTAGAGAAGCATATGAGAATTTCATAACAGCCTATGAAGAAGGAGACCAGGATGCTGCAGAAAAACACAAGCAGGAACTTCTAGACAACCTTAAATTCATAATGGAGGTATTGGATGTAAAAAACACAGAAATTCTCTACAAGAATAAAGAAATCATTTCTAATCTAATCAGCGAAGGCCTGAATAATACTCCTGAAAAAAACTTTAATCTAAATCTAACTGATGAAGATATAGAGTATATTAATAATATGGATCCAGAAGAACAGAAAAGAATAACAGGTGTTCTAAAAAATATTATAGAAACCAAGAAAAAAGATACACTTGAAACAAAAGTGCTTCATGATTTCCCAAGCGACCCAGAAGATCCAAGTGTACAGATGTATATCAAGTTATTTGTTGGTGAAGGAAAACTAGCAGATTGGTATGCAGAAGCACTCCAGAGAGGGCAAAAATACTTTAGGTTTATAGAACAAGAAGCTGAAAAATTAGGCTTTCCAAAGAAAATAAAGTACATGTACTTAATAGAGAGTGCTTTTACAGAAGTGATTAGGTCTACAGCAAGTGCACAAGGCATAGCCCAGTTCATGATATGGACAGCTAGAAAATATGGCTTGGTTGTTAATAGTTATATTGATGAAAGAAGAAACCCTAGAAAGGCAATACCAGCATCACTTAGATACCTCCTAGATTTAGTATATCACTTTGAAGGAGACTTAGAGATGGCAATATCAGCATACAATATTGGAGAA
>CBFDDS010000055.1:0-5343 GCA_965603625.1 Candidatus Woesearchaeota archaeon | reverse complement strand
CTTCTCAATTACTAAGGGCTGAACTGGTTTAACCTTAATAATAGCTGCGTCTCCATTCTTAATGAAGTCAGGTTTCTCCTGAATGGTTTCTCCTGTTGCTGGGTTAATCTTCTTGGTAATTTCTGTTATCTGACATGCCACCTGTGCTGTGTGTATGTGGAAGACTGGTGTGTAGCCAGTTGTGAACACAGTTGGGTGGTTCAGCACGATTATCTGGGCACTGAACTCTGTAGCAACAGTTGGAGGCTTGTCAGCTGGGCCGATGACGTCCCCTCTGGCAATATCCTTCTTACCGAATCCCCTGACATTAAAGCCTACATTGTCACCTGGAACTGCTTCCTGCATCTGCTCATGGTGCATTTCTATGGATTTCACTTCTCCTTCTACACCCTTGCCTTCTCTTCCAGGCACGGCAATGACCTTTTGTCCTACCTTGAAGACTCCTGTTTCAACTCTTCCGACAGGAACAACACCGATACCTGTGATGTTGTACACATCCTGGATTGGCAGCCTTAGTGGCAGGTTCATTGGCTTCTCAGGCTCTTTGAGGCCATTAATAGCATCTAACAGGGTTTCTCCCTTGAACCATCCAAGCTTGTCGCTCTTCTTGAAGACATTGTCGCCTGGCAAGGAAGCAATTGGTATAAACTTGATTTCCTCGGGCTTGTAGCCAATGGTCTTCAGAAGGGCAGTAACATCTTCCTTAACCTTGTTGAACACCTTCTCATCATAGTTCTTCATGTCCATCTTGTTAACAGCAACTATTAACTGCTGGACACCAAGAGTCCTTGCTAAGAATACGTGCTCCTTGGTCTGAGCCATAACACCATCATTAGCAGCGACCACTAGTACAGCAGCGTCTGCCTGGGATGTTCCTGTAATCATGTTCTTAATAAAGTCCTTGTGTCCAGGAGCATCTATAATGGTGAAATAATACTTGTCGGTCTCAAACTTCTTGTGAGCAAGGTCTATGGTCAGTCCTCTCTCCTGCTCCTCTTTCAGGTTGTCCATGACAAAAGCGAACTCAAACCCGGCTTTTCCTAGCTGCTGGGCCTTGTCCTTAAGCTTCCTCATGGCCTGCTCATCAATATTGCCTGAATCAAAGAGCAACCTACCGACTGTTGTTGACTTTCCGTGGTCCACGTGTCCGATGAACACGAGGTTAATATGTGGTTTTCCTTTAGCCATTCTTATCTCCCTCCATATCTATTCATATATTATAACTAGTGTTAAGCTAATTCTTACACATCTCCCCTCTTTTGTTAAAGGGTTAATTCCTCAAAGGATGAAGCTAGTCTTTTTAAAGGTTTCTGTTATATAAGAGAAGAAAAAGCTAATTTCTGGCATATAACTGGACCATATTTTTAATCATATCTGTTTCGTGCCTGGAAAACACAGCTCTCCCTATATAGGGGTCGTGGTCACTTTTTCTTTGCACTACCAAGCCTCCTGTCAAGGTTCTTCTTACAAGGGTTTCTTGACCTGCTTTCTGAAGCCTGAGATTAGACCTTGAACTAAGCACTTCTTCTAGATCACTTAGGCGAACAAAATAAGGGGCTTGGAGATTATCCCCGCTGTGAAAAATTCTTCTCCTCCCATAGTAAAGGACTGGTGAGGTTCCAAATCCAAATGTGCCTTCGTCTTCTTTACCCGGCACAAATATGTATCCTTTACTTAAAGGATGTGAGGATGAGTATTTAGGTACCTTATCTTCTGGTTCTTCTTCACTCCTTTTATTCTTAAGGATTTGTTCAGCTACCATTAAATCATCCTTTCTGTTTTGGTCAAAGTGATAGTCAAACCAATCCTTGATGCCCTTTTTGCGAGAAATAGCACGAATATATCTTTCAATTACAGGAAGGGGTCTTTGTTCTAGATTTTCTGTAAGTTTATTTAATCTTTTTATATCTCCTATAATCATTGAATCTAGAAATGATTCCTCCATGCCGGGTGGGTACTCTAAAGTAGAATTTAAGTGTTTTGGTTTTTAAGCTTTTACAAAACCTTCATAAGGAAATATTTATAAGGAAATAACCTTTCCCATATCCAAAGGGGTGAGCATCACTCCAGGCTTTCTGGAGACTTTGGAGGTAAGAACATGTCAGACTTGAGGTTTATTGTTGAAAAGTTTACAAGAGAAAAGCCTTTTAGGCAGAGTGTTCATCTCTGGAGACCTGGAGAGGAGGAGTTGTCTGATTCTTTATGGCATGCTGAAGAAAAAAAGATTAGAGGGCCTCATTCAAAGGCCTTGGACACTCCTACTGCTTATTTTCTCGATGGCAATGAGTTGTATATTGGGACGCTCACTGGTGCTATTGATATTGTTGATGCTAACGAAAGATTAGTGGTTGATGAAGTAAAAGAGAGGATCTTACTGCAGATTCAACCAAGGCTGCCTATAGAAGAACAGCGTGGTTATGCTTATGAAATAAGAGGTTTTGCTAATCATGAAGGCATTATGTATGATGCCAGCTACGCAGGGTTATTCAAAACACACGATGGAGAACTGATTGATGACAGGATGATTCATTCTGTAAGGATATATGGGAAAAGACTGGGTATTGTTCCTTTTGGCCCCAAGGTTGACATTATGAACAGAAGAAAAGTTTTTGATGCGCCAGAAGTTCAGAGAGGCCACCTGATGGATGCCTTGAATAAGAATAAATCAGGCCTCAACAGAATCCTTAAAAAACACTATATGGCTTTTTCTGAGAGACAAGAGGAACTCAAGTATCCGGGAGCTCATTATCCTGACTGGCAAGACTTTGATATCTCCAGGGTTAGACAGCCAAAAGATAAAGGTGTTCTTATGAGCTATGTTTCTGGAGGCACTGAAGGAATTCTAATGTCTTTTCATGACTCAAAAACAGACAGAAGTGTTATTGTCTCTGACCTTGAGCCTGACAAGCCTCTGCTAGAATCAGAAGGAAGACTTGTTTTAAGAGAATTATAAAAAATATTTTTAATTTACTTCTACCAGCTTCAGCTTGAAGTTAAGACTCTTTCCAGCCAGAGGATGGTTTAAATCAAGAGCAACTTCTTTGTCTGTCACTTCAGTAATCTTTGCCGGCACCTGGTGGCCGTTGGGAAGGCTGATAATCAGTACCATTCCCTCTTTTGGCTCCTGCTCTTTGGGAAGCTGGTCCAGGGGAATCTTCTTCACCAGCTCTGGGTTTGGCTCACCATAAGCCTCTTCAGACGTCAGCTTAATCTCTTTTTCCTCGCCTTTCTTCATGTCCATAACAGCCTTTTCAAAGCCAGGGATTATCTGCTTGGCGCCTATCTCGAACTCCAGGGGCTTGCCGTGCTTTTCAGAGCTGTCAAAAACAGTGCCGTCATCAAAGCTTCCTGTGTATTCGACCTTTACCTTATCTCCATTTTTTAATGTCATAATATCTCCTCCAGTTTATTTATATCAAAAAATAAATAATTTACTTGCCCTTGGCAATCTCTGCGTCAAGGTCAATGTTCTTCCTGCTCCTAATCTGCCTCTTAATCTTCTGCTGGAGCTCTTCTGGCAGCTTCTCAAAGTTCTGGTCTACCAGGTAGAAGTTTCCTCTGCCGCCGGTTGCGCTCCTGAGGTCGCTTGCAATTCCAAACATTTCTCCGACAGGCAGCTTGCCCTTGACAGTGATGGTCTCTCCTTCCTGCTGCATGTCCAGAAGCTGCCCTCTCTTATTGCTGATGAGCTTGCTAATCTCTCCCATGTACTCAGCAGGGGCTTCAAACTGCAGGGTCTGCACAGGCTCAAAGAGCAGCGGGTCTGCTGTCATCATTCCTCCTCTGATAGAATCCCTTACTGCTGGATACGTCTGTGCAGGGCCTCTGTGGATAGCATCCTCGTGCAGCTTTAGGTCATCAACAACCACCTTTACATTGATACAGGGCTCTCTTGCAATAGGACCAGCCTTCATAACATCCTCAAACATGTCAATTATCATCTCCATTACTTCGCCGATGTGCACGATTCCACGGGTGCCGTCAACGAGAATGTTGCCTTTGGTCACGCATCTCACATCCCTTGCAGTCTTTGCATCATAGCCAGCCTCTATAAAGGCCTCCCATACATCCTTGTCCTTTTTCTTCACTCTGCCGTCTCTTATCTTCTTCTCCTTGAAAGCCTTGGCAACCTCAGGCTCTAAGATCTCTACGTGTGTGTACACCTTGTTATGCTTGTTAGGGCTCTTACCCTCAACACTATCAGGGCTCTCCTTTCGGATGGTCTCCCTATACACAACAATGGGTGGGCTGGTCTTGATATCAACTCCCTTCTCCTTTCTAATCCTGTTTTCAATAACCTCTAGGTGGAGCTCTCCCATGCCGTGCATGAGGTACTCTCCTGTCTCCTGGTTAATCTCAATAACAATGCTTGGGTCCTCCTTGCCGACCTGCATAAGAGCATCTATCAGCTTGGGAAGGTCAGCAGGGTTCTTTACTTCTATAGATTTGGTCATAACAGGCTCAAAGATATGGGTTATTGCCTCAAAAGGCTCTGCTCCCTCCTCGCTGCTCACAGTCTCTCCTGGATAGGCATTCTTTAACCCGCCAATACCGATTATATTGCCAGGAGGAACATTATCCACTATCTCCTTCTTGGCACCATTATATATGTAGACCTGCTGGGCTCTTAGAGTAGACTTGGCCTTGAAGAGATGAATGGTGTCTCCTTTGTGCAGGGTTCCTGAGAACAGCCTACCAGAGCTGATCTCTCCTGCCTGAGGGTCAACAACAACCTTGGTTACAACAAACATCAATGGGCCGTTGGGGTCGCAGTTAAGCAGGCTTTTACCCACAGGGCTCTCAGTATCTCCATGCCAAATCTTGGGAATCCTGTACTTCTGAGCAGTCAGTGGGTCAGGGAGATGCTTTACAACAGCATTAAGAAGCACCTTGTGGAGAGGGGCCTTCTTGCCCAGCTCTTTCCAGGTGTCTTTTTCATAGGCATCAATAATATCCTTAAAGGTTATGTTGTGCTGCTTCATGTAGTCAATTGACAGGGCCCAGTTATGGTAAGCACTTCCAAAGCACACGCTTCCATCATTAACATTAACCTGCCACTTAGGGCCGTACTCCTTCTCAGCAATATCCATTATGAGCTTGTTAGCATGAGTGATAATCTTCACAAACCTCTCCTGCATCTGCTCGGGCGTAAGCTTTAGCTCGCGTATGAGCCTGTCAGTCTTGTTGATGAAGAGGATGGGTTTTACTCTCTCCTTTAATGCCTGCCTTAGGACTGTTTCTGTCTGGGGCATGATACCCTCGGATGCACAGCAAAGGACAACAGTTCCGTCAACAGCCCTCATAGCACGGGTGACGTCTCCGCCAAAATCAACGTGACCAGGG
>CBFDDS010000054.1:0-5355 GCA_965603625.1 Candidatus Woesearchaeota archaeon | reverse complement strand
TGTCAACACAAACAAAGCCTTCCTCACAGTCTGCATCTTCTGTGCATTCAGGCTCCTCAACACATTCACCGTCAGTGCAAACCTCACCTTCAGCACAGTCAACATCTTCAGTGCATTCAGGCTCCTCAACACACACAGTGTCAACACACACATAGCCTTCCTCACAGTCAGCGTCTTCTGTACATTCATCTGTGTCTGCTGTGCATTCTCCGTCAACACACACACGTCCGTCTGTACAGTCGGCATCCTCAGTACACTCGGGTTCCTCAACACATTCGCTGTCAACACATACATAACCTTCCTCGCAGTCGGCATCTTCAATGCATTCAGGTTCTTCTACGCATATGCTGTCAGTGCAAACCTCGCCTTCCTCACAATCAGCGTCCTCTGTGCACTCATCTTCATCAACCACATCTACGTCATCATCCTCGTCAATATCGTCAGGGTCAAAGTCTCCTCCGCTCTGGTTAATCATAACGACTAATCCCATGAGCGCCCTGTGGGCATTCTTGAGTGCCTGGTGTGCCTCTCTTGTGAGACTCTTGGCTTGTTCAAGAGCGTCTTTTGCTCCTGACTTGTCGCCACTAGCTCTGAGGGCTTTGGCTTCACTGAACCATTCATCAGCCTCTGAACTCTTGTCTCTTGCTTCATCAATGTACCCGCTGAAGGTGTCAAGAAGTTCATCAAAAGCACTTGGGTCGCTAACTCTGTCTCTGAACCTTTCAAACTTGGTCTCCAGCATCTGACTCCTCACAAAGATGCCTTTAACCTTGCCCCAGATAACTCTCTCAGCATAGTTGGAGGCCTTGTACTTTACATCCTCCCAGGTGTCTCTTATTATCTGGGCAGCAGCGTCAAGCTCTTCCTTGTTGGTTGCAGCCTCAACATTTACCTTGGCATCTTCGAGCTCTGAGATTAGGTCTTCGAGGTTGCTAATGGTCTCATTAGCCTCAGCATCATCAATATCCTCTGAGCCCTCAAATTTGCTCTTAATCTTCTCAAGGTGCTGGATTATCCTGTCAGCAATGCCGATAAGGTTCTCTTTTGCTTTTTCAAGAAGCTCTCCTTCGAGTTCTGAGCAGTCCTCGCCGCTCTCCTCGCACTCCTGAAACTCATCCTTTAATTCAAGGAACTCGCCCCTTGCCTGCTGCTGGAAGTTCTTAGCCTTATTATATTGGTTCTTGGCCTTCTCAAAGGCATTGTTGGCTTCTTTTATCTTGTTGGCAGCAACATACCTTGCCCGGATAAGGTCCCTAACCTTAACCTGCTTGACCTTCCAGTTCTTTAGCTTCTCCTTGCAGTCATCCTCATCTTCAAGGCATTCCCTTAGTCTTGCCCTGTCAAGATGTTCCAGAACTTGCGCCTTGTTAGGCATGGCCTTAATAATATTCTTTGCCCGGTTAGACTGCATGGTTGTCAGTCTATTGCCTACTTTCTTAGCTAATCCAGGTGGCAAATCCTTGCCAGACTCAGCTCTTACATTATTCTGGGTTTGTACTCCCCTTCCACGCGCTCCAGAACTAGTGTCATCATCATCTACATCGTCATCGTTG
The DNA here is from genome assembly GCA_965603625.1 of Candidatus Woesearchaeota archaeon. GTDB lineage: Archaea > Nanobdellota > Nanobdellia > Woesearchaeales > SM23-78 > SM23-78. The sequence continues at coordinate 3,802 of CBFDDS010000054.1, read as the reverse complement.
TCGTCATCTGCTATTGCTAATGGCACTGCGCTACTTATAAGAAATAATAGCAGCACCAAAATGCTCCATAGTTTCTTCATCTTGGTTTACCTCCGAACTTTATTTTTTATATTTAGGTTTTAAATTGTTTTGGAGTTTTTATTTATAAACATACTTTCCAGAGCAAAGAAAAAAAGCCCGTAATGGGGATTTAAAACTTTACAAAGCTTTATTCAAGGGTTTTTTCTCAAGAAGTCTTTGTTTGTCCTATTTTCTTTTTTTTCAAAAGATTTTTATAGTAATCCATCTTTTTTTGCTTTATGAAAAAGGGGTTAGTGATATCATTAGTATTCTTGTTTTTGATTCCAGCAGTTCTAGGTGCTACCATCCACGGCAAGGTGTTCACTTACAGTCTTAAGTCAGCAGAGAATAGCATTGTGAGTATTAACACTGTGCCTAAGCAGATGGTTGTGAGCACTGACGGCACTTATTCATTCACAGTTCCTGTTGGTAATTACACAATCTCTGCTACTCTCAAGGATGAACTTGACATTATCAAATTCTTTGTAGAAGCCAACATATCTGTTGTTGATGAAGGTGACTATGTCAGGGATTTAATCCTCTTCCCTTATGAGAGACTGGATGAGCTGGACTTAGATGAGGACCTTGAGCAGGAGTTTATTGAAGAAGAAGAGGAGCCCTTGCCTTTAGGCACAAGACTCATTATCTCTGGATTCCTGCTTATAATCCTAGGCATCATTGTGTGGCTTGCTATTAAGGATAAGGGTAAGAAGAGGGATTTGCTTGGAATTGATAGGCCTAGTGATGAATATGATGAGATAGCTGACCTGCTTGCATTCATCAGAAAGAATAGAAGGGTTACTCAGAAGGATATTCGCAAGGAATTCCCCTTGTCAGAGGCTAAGATTAGCCTCATGATAACTGACCTTGAGAGCCAGGGCAGGATTAGGAAGATTAAGAGGGGCAGGGGCAATATTATTGTTTATGTTAAGGATTGAGTTCTAGTTTTTAAATGAAAACCGAAACACAACAAAAACTTCGTTTTTGAGCATTTCGATTAAAAATCGAAACATTTAAATAGTTCAAGCACTACTAGTAGCTATATTAGGCAACTAGGAGTTATAATCATGAATGCTTGCAACGGTATAACAGAATTTGATATAGATGAGGCCGTAGAGATAACAAGGCTAGAACCAGTAATAATTGAGGTGGAGGAAGAAGGAGTTATATCCTCCCACCTCATTTTATTCGAGCTAATCTGCAAGATAGATGTAACACCAACCGAGATAGTAGTGAACGGAGAAGTGCAGGAGACAGTGTTTGAAAATCACAGAAGAGAACACGAAGGATAAATTTATCTATTTCTTAATCTTATGCATCACGAACTTATAGACTTGGTTAACAGTCTGATCAACAGTATTATTAGAGGTATCAAGGATTAGGTCAAAGTGGTTGTGGTCATCGGGATTAACACTATAAAGCTTTTCATACCTCCTAACATCAGAAGCCTCCCTCTCTTCAAGGGTTTTAATAGCCTCCTTAAGGCTTTCAGGATGCTCTTCAAAAGCACTCCTCTCAAGTATGCGCTTAGCTCTTACTTTAATATCAGCATCAAGATAAATCTTTATGCTGTCAGGAAAGCAGTAAAAACCCATGCGTGCATCAATCACAAGATTATCCTCTTTCTCAGCCAGCCCCTTCATATAATCATCAACCAGCTTGTCAGAAGAAGGGTCTTTCTCAGCTGCTCTGTTGAGCTCAGCAAGGGTTATGCCTTTCTCAGCGGCAATCTTTCTCCTAGCATCACCTGCAGAATAAATCTTATAACCCAGTTTTTTTGCCATAGCATGGCTAGCAGAGGAAGAGCCACCGCCTGGTTTACCGCCTATTGTAATTATCATAAAACAAGTAGAAAAATGGGTGGTTTAAAAAGTTTATTATAAAGAAGTTTGTTATTGCCTTCGAAATTTAATATTAGTGAATAAAAGGTCCTGCCTCCCCGGATGGGGCATCCCCCGGCAACGGACTAGATTGCTATTAAGTCGAAATTTCGACCTAAAGGCAATAAAGACAAAGTTTAAAGAAAAAATAATTTAGCAAATCTTCTTCTTGCTCTCAAGCTCCTTGAGTTGCTGCTTGATAAACTCCTGGGTCCTGGTGTTGTCCTGCTCATTCATCAGGTTGCCGCACTCAGGGCACTTGAAGTTGAACTCCATGGACTTCTCAAAGGGCATTCTGACACAGGCATTCCTGCACATATAAAAGGTGTGCTCCTGCTCTCTCTCAAGCCTCTCCTTGAGCTTGGTAATCTTGGAAAGCCTGATTTTCTCAGCAAGATAAGGCACCATATGCTCGTTAAAGTCCCAGTAGCAGATGTACCAGCCCTTAATCCTGTCCTTCTTCCTTATAAAGGAGACTATATTGTACTCAAGCAACCTGTAAAGGAGGTTTCTCACCAGATGAATCTCTATATCAAGCTCTTCAGCAATTATAAACTCAGAAATCTGCTTCTTGCCCCTTAAGTAGAAGATTATAGGGATAGCCTCTTCTCCAACCAGCTCTATAACCACATAGTTTATCAGGTTCTCTGTAATCTTCATCTTCCTGGAGATAGCCTCTCCTTTATGATTGGTGAAGATGAAAGAATTATCCACAATCCTTATATGTCTCTCTACCTGAACGCCGTCTTCAAGAGTAAAGAGCTTTCTCACGTCTGTTTCTATCATATTTCTTCCCCCCAAGAAACGATATATAAAATCGCTTTACTTCTATCCTTGGATTTGGTCTTTATAAATCTTTTGATTTAAATATACAGATAACCATACTGACAATCCTCTATAAGTCTTATTAAACACGTTTTTTATTATGGAAAAGTAATAATTCATCATACTTTTATATCCCAAATCCAAAAACTTTAAATAAGCAAAGGTCAATAAAATAAAGAAAAGAGAGGACGGGGTGATAAAATGAAAAACTGCCCAATGTGGATCAGCTGGGTTGTCCTTATTATTGGTATTTTATACCTAATAAAGGATATCATGGCCTGGACTGCTTGGTGGGACCTCAACTGGTGGACAGCAGTGTTCGTCTTGATGGGCCTGAGCGGAATACTAATGAAAAAGAAATAAACAGAGCATCTGTTTATTAACAAATTATTTCATATATTTTTTTTATTAATTTTTTTTGTAATGGGGGATTTGTAATACAAAATGGTAGTTAAAAAGAGAAAGATAAAAACCATAAAGATAAAAAAGAAAAAAACAAAGTCAAAAGGCTTTGAATCTTCGAAAAAATCGAAGAAAGCAGTTAAAAAACCTGCTCAAAAGCCAAAAAAATCCGATAATGATTCTAAAAAGTCAGAACTAGGCATTACTGTAAAGAAAACCCATGACTTCAGTGAGTGGTACACCCAGGTAATCCAAAAAGCAGAGATGATAGAGTACAGCCCTGTATCAGGGTGCATGGTGATACGGCCTTATGCTTATTCAATATGGGAGTCTATAAGGGAGTTCATGGACAAGGAAATAAAAAGAATGGGAATCCAGAATGCCTACTTTCCATTATTCATCCCTGAGAGCCTGCTCAAGAAAGAGCAGGAGCATGTAGAGGGGTTCACACCAGAGGTTGCATGGGTCACGCATCACGGCACCACCAAGTTTGAGGAAAGGCTGGCTATCAGGCCCACAAGCGAGACCATAATGTATGATTCTTATAAAAAATGGATTAGGTCCTACAAAGACCTGCCCTTAAGACTGAATCAGTGGTGCAATATTGTGAGATGGGAGTTCAAGCACCCAGTCCC
>CBFDDS010000053.1:0-5413 GCA_965603625.1 Candidatus Woesearchaeota archaeon | reverse complement strand
TGACCACAAGCCATCATACCAAGGTTTTGAAACAGATAAAGGATAAACCAGCAAAGCATGAAAAGTTCCTAAAGCATAATGTTCCTAGGAAAAGAAAGCATGGGAGAACAGCAAAGAGATGCAGGAGGTGTGGAAGAACATCAGCACACATAGGTTCATATGGCCTACATTTTTGTAGACAGTGCTTTAGAGAGATTGCTCATGAGATTGGTTTCAAAAAATACAGTTGAGGTAGAAAAATGAGTCTTAATGACCCCTTATCAAATGTGTTGTCACAGATTGATGCTTATGAAAAAGCAGGAAAAAAAGAAATTGTTACTATGAATAACTCAAAGACCATAAAGAAGGTGCTCAGCATCATGCAGGAACACAAGTACCTTGGGAGTCTTGAGGAGATAAAGGATTCAAAAGGTAGTTTTTTGAGGATTCACCTTATTGGGAGAATCAACAAGACAGGGGTTATAAAGCCAAGGTTCAGTGTAAAAAAAGACACCTTTGAGAAGTTTGAGAAAAGATTCCTGCCTGCAAAAGACTTTGGAATGCTTATTGTAAGCACACCGCAGGGCATGATGACCCATGGTGAGGCTAAAGAGAAAGGAATTGGCGGAAGACTGGTAAGTTACTGTTATTGATTGTGATTGATGATAAATTGCTGATAAAAATGGAGAAAAAAACCAGAGCAGACATGAAAGAGGAGCTGGGGGTTCCTGAGGGGGTCACCATTAAGATAGAAGACGGAATATTCATGGTTAAAGGACAAAAAGGAGATGTACACAAGAAGCTGTATAATCCACGCGTTGTTTCAAGAGTTATAGGCAACAAGATTGTTTTTGAGGCAAAGGGAGCAACCCAGAGAGAAAAGAAGCTTATCAAGTCATATCTCGCACACCTAAGAAATATGCTTCGAGGAGTTGGTGAGGGGCACTCATATAAACTAAAGATATGCTCAGGCCACTTCCCAATGGCGGTTAGTGTGAAGGGAGAGGTATTTGAGATAAAGAACTTTATTGGGGAAACCGTGCCCAGAACTCTTAACCTTCCAGAGGGGGTTAATGTAAAGATTGAAGGGCAGGAAATCCTTGTAGAGGGCGTTGATAAAGAAAAAACAAGCCAGACAGCCGCACTTATTGAGAAGCTCACAAGAAGACCTGGATTTGATAAAAGAATCTTTCAGGACGGCATATTTATGATTGAAAAGGATGGTAAGCCAATAAAATGAGATGAAATAAGATAAAATGACAGAAGTAAAAGAGCTCTTGGGAAAGAGAACACAGGCAAAGAAGAAAAAGCCTGGCTTTGTGAGAAAGGACCACCGTAAAAAGAAGGGACTTGCAAAGCTATGGAGAAGACCAAGAGGACTTCATAACAAACAGAGGCTTAAGAAGAAGGGGCATGTCAAAAATCCAAGCAGTGGTTACCGGGTCCCTGCCAAAGTAAGGGGCTTACATAAATCTGGAGTTAGGCCAGTGATTATTTCAAATATTGGGCAGTTAGAGTCCTTAACCAAAAAGGATGGTGTGCTCTTGTCCTCAAGAATAGGAGATAAGAAAAGAAAACTCCTGATTGAAGAGCTGAAGAAGAAGGGATTCCCTTTACTTAACCTTGACGCTGATGTGACTATTACAAAAATTGATGAGAAAGTAAGGGAAAGGCAAGAGAAGAAAAAGAAGAAGACGGCAGAGGTAAAGAAGAAGAAAGGAATTGAGGAAAAGGTAAAGAAGGCCGAGAAGACAAAGGAAAAGCCAGAAGAGGACAAAAAAGAAGAACTAGCAGAGGATGAGAAGAAGAAGCTTGAGAAGCAGGAAAAAGACAAGCTGCTTACCAAGAGGACATAGAACCTGATTAAGAATGAGAATGATTAAGAGGAAGAAACAATGAAACTAACCCTTCAGAAAAGGCTTTCAGCAAGCATCCTTGGATGCTCTAAAAATAGAGTAATATTTGAGCCTTCGAGACTGGAAGACATAAAAGAGGCCATTACCAAGACAGACATAAGGCTGCTCGTCGGTGAAGGCGCTATAAAGGAGAAGCCAAAGAAGGGGGTATCAAGAGCCAGAGCCAATAAAAGAAAACTTCAGAAGAGTAAGGGCTTAAGAAAAGGAGAAGGAAGGAGAAAGGGGAAATCAACTGCCCGTGAGTCTAAAAAAGAGGCTTGGATGAAGAAGATAAGGGCCCAGAGGAAATTCCTGAATAACCTTAAGGAGCGCAAGCTAATAAAGCCAAGCGTTTTCAAGGAGCTTTACACCAAATCAAAGGGAGGCTTCTTTAGAAACATAAGCCACATTAAGTTGTATATTACTGAGAATAAATTGCTCTTAAAAAAGGTGAAAGCTACAGAACAGGCAAAACCGAAACCTAAGAGAAATGAAAAGAAGGAGAAGAAAGTTGAGAAACCCGTCAAGAAAGTAACACCTAAGAAGAAGGGGAGAAAATGAAAGTAAAGAAAACAGTGTTGTTTCGCAGGAAAAGGGAAGGGAAAACCAATTATAAGAAAAGGCTTAGCCTGCTGAAAAGCAAGAAGCTCAGGCTTATAATTAGAAAGACCAACAAACAAATTCTCCTCCAGATAGCAGAATACTCTTCCAATGGAGATAAGGTCCTTTGCGGTGTTAACTCCACTGTTTTAAAGAAGCTTGGCTGGAAATATTCATGTAAGAACCTGCCTGCATGCTACTTGGCTGGCCTTCTTTTAGGCAAAAAGGCTCTTGCTAAGAAAATAAATGAGGCAATCCTTGATGTTGGGTTGCAGACTCCTGTAAAGGGGTCGAAGATTTATGCTGGACTTAAAGGAGTGATTGATGCTGGTCTAAAGGTGATGGCTTCAGAAGATATCTTCCCTTCACAGGAAAGATTGTCTGGAAAACACATAACCGCCTTTTTTTCAGCTAACAAGAACCCTGTTCGATTTGCTGATTACAGGAAGAAAAAATTAGATCCTATAAAACTACAACAGGAGTTTGAGGTTTACAAGAAAAAGATTATGAGTTAATGAGAGTTAATGAGAGTTAATGAGAGTTGATGGTAATGGCTAAGAAAAAAGAATCTAAAGGAAAAGAGAAAGGGAAGTAAAAGACAAAAGGCAGAGGGAAGAAAACCCAGACCGGGAGACGGGCTGCTGTAAAAAAGAAGGGCTTTGAGGAAACAAAGAAGAAAATGTCGCCAAGAGGAGGCAGATCAAGAGGGGGAGGTAATGCCAGAGAAACAAGGCAGGCTGATATCTCTGAATGGAAGCCTAATACAGAGCTGGGTAGAAAAGTGAAAGAGAGAGAGATAACAAACATTGACGAGATTCTTGATAATTCATTAAGAATACTTGAACCAGAAGTCGTTGACTCCCTTCTGAGTTTAGAGCAGGACCTCCTGCTCATAGGGCAGTCCAAGGGTAAGTTTGGAGGGGGCGCAAGGCGTGTATTCAGACAGACTCAGAAAAAGACAAGAGAGGGTAACAAGCCAAAATTCTCAACCATGGCTGTGGTTGGCGATAAGGATGGGCACATAGGCATTGGCTTTGGTAAGGCAAAGGAGACTGTGCCTGCAAGAGAAAAAGCCATTAGAAAAGCCAAGCTCAATTTATTCAAGATGAGAAGGGGCTGTGGCTCATGGGAGTGCGGCTGTAGAACCCCTCATTCAATACCCTTTGCTGTGAAGGGCAAGTGTGGCTCTGTAGTTGTGGAGCTGATGCCTGCTCCTAAGGGAAAAGGCCTTTGTTGTGAAAAAGAGATAGCCAAGATACTGGGTTTGGCGGGTATAAAGGATATCTGGACCAAGACCCGGGGCCAGACCAAGAATAAAGTCAATTTTGTTTATGCTTGTGAAGATGCTCTTAAGAAACTCGTGCGCACCAAGGTGCAGCCAGAACACTTTGCTACCTTTGCAATCGCAGAGGGAAGTACAGGTGAGAAAAAAGGGCAGCCTGATGAAAAACAAGATGAAGGCAAACAGGAAAAGGAAAAATGAGTCCAGGACAAAAAGTAAGTAAGACAGTGAAAGCCAGTACAAGGACGACAGGCAGCAAGAGCAGGGTAACCAAGCCAAAAGAGCCAAAAAAGAAAGAGCAAGAGAAAAAAGAAGGGGAAAAGAAAGTGCATAAAACACATAGTAAAGTAGGTATAATCCTTGTGCGTGGGCTGATAGGCATAAGAAAAGATATCAAGGGAGCCCTATTTTCATTGAGACTTAGAAGGAAGCATGCTTGTGTTGTTGTTGAGGATAATCCTAGCAACCGGGCTGCTGCTGTAAAATGCAAGGATTATGTTACTTATGGAGAACTCGATGATGCAACCCTTAAGCTGCTCTTGGATAAAAGAGGGAAGAAGGATCCCGTTCACAAAGAATATTATAAGAAATTCTTTTTACTTCACCCCCCAAGAGGTGGATTTGAGAGAAAGGGAATAAAAGTTCCTTTTAATAAAGGGGGTGCTCTTGGTTACCGGGGTCCCAAGGTTAATGATTTAATAAAAAAGATGATTTAATGATAAGAAGATAAAATAAAACAGAGCTAAATAATAAAAATGCGTTTCAAAAAGAAAAAAGTTAAGAAGTATAGGGGAAGCAAAACCCATGGTTGTGGCTCTATGAAAAAAAGAAGAGGGGCTGGCAATCGGGGAGGCAGAGGTAGAGCTGGAAGCGGCAAGAGAGGAGATGCAAAAAAACCTCTCTATTGGAAAGTAAAGAGCGGTAAAAAGGGATTTACCTCAAAGAACAGAAAAAAGATAAAGGCTCTTAATTTAGGTGCTATTCATGAGAATCTTAATGCTTGGCTTGAAAAAGGGCTTGCTATTAAAAAACCAGCTGGTTATGAGATCGAACTGAAGAAGCTTGGCTATAACAAATTATTAGGAACTGGCGCTGTGAAGGAAAAGCTTATTATAATCACAGATTTCGCTTCCAAAAAGGCTGTTGGAAAAGTGAAAAAAGCAGGCGGTGATGTAAGGGTTCTCCAGAAAACACAAGAAAAGGTACAGAAAGTACAGAAAAAACAAAAAGCACAAGGAGAACAAGAACCAAAAGAGCAGTCACAATCACAGGAACCAAAAGAGGACAAGCCTAAACATGAAGATAAAGCAAAAGAAAATAAAAAACAGATAATTAAGAAATAATAAATAAGGGATAATAAATAACTAAAGATCTGCGACGCTAACGCTAAATAAACTAGAAGCAGGGTTTAAAAATGGGAGCCTTTGAAAACATACTATACAACCTTCCTGAAGTACAAGCCCCTACACAGAAAAAATTATCTTTTAAGCAAAAGCTGAAATGGACTCTTATAATGCTGGTCCTGTTCTTTATTCTTGGACTCATTCCATTATACGGCCTTGGAGGCAATGCTCTTCAGCAGTTTGAGTTCTTATCAGTGATTCTTGGAGCAAGCTTTGGAAGCATTATCAGCCTTGGTATAGGTCCAATTGTTACA
>CBFDDS010000052.1:0-5484 GCA_965603625.1 Candidatus Woesearchaeota archaeon | reverse complement strand
TCAGCAGTAACCCTGGCAAAGATTACCTCTCTCCTGAGGGCCAGGCTCAGGGCCTGGTCTTTCATCTTGTCAAGGTCCACTCCCTTGATAACAAGTGTATCATCATTTGCTATTCCAATCTCTTTTGCAATGGCTTTGGCTGTCAGGCCATGATCTCCTGTTATAACAAATATTCTTATGCCTGCCTTCCTGCACTTGGCAACAGAGCCCTTTACCTCTGGCCTTGGAGGGTCAATCATGCCCTGCAGGCCCAGGAAGACAAAGCCCTCCTCTTTGATTCTCTTATAGTCCTTCTCGCCTGTTGACTTTAGGGGCTTGTAGGCAAAACCAAGAACTCTTAATGCCTGCCCTGCCATTGCCCTGCTAATCTTTCTTATCTCCTCTTTGTCATGCTTGCTCAGCCTCTTGAGCTTGCCCCCGACCTCTATGTAGGAGCATTTATCCACCACAATTCCTGTTGCTCCCTTCATAAAAGCTGTTAATCCCTTGCCCTCTTTTGTCTTGTTAATGGTTATCATGCGCTTGGTGTCGCTGCTGAAAGGAATCTCAAACACTCTCTCATGCTCTTTTTCATGCTCTTTCTGGTTAAGCCCTGCTTTTCTTGCACTCACAACAAGGGCGCCCTCTGTAGGGTCACCCACAACCACCCATTTACTCTTATTATCATCGTCTTTTTGCAGGACAGCATTGTTGCAGAGCAGGCCTGCTCTCAGAATCTTCTCAAGCCCAGGGTCAGAATATTCTTTATCCTTTACAAGGAAGTTTCCCTCTGGCTCATAGCCCTCTCCTCCGACAGAGATAATCTTATTGCTAACCCAAATCTTTTTTACTGTCATCTCATTCTTGGTGAGAGTCCCTGTCTTGTCAGTGCATATAACTGTGGTACTTCCCAAAGTCTCAACACTCGAGAGCTTTCTGATGATAGCCTTTCTCTTAGCCATCCTCTGCACACCAAGGGCAAGCGCTATGGTCATGGTTGCCGGCAGCCCTTCAGGAACAGCAGCAACTCCCAGGCTAACTGCAAACAAGAACATGTCAAACACAGACTTTCCGCTCAGCAAGCCGAGGAAAAAGACAACTACCACTATCACAAAGGTTGCCTTTGCAATAAACTTGCCCACTCTTATAAGCTCTTTCTGGAGCGGACTCTTCTCCTCTTTTATGCCAGCTGTGAGGCCGGCTATCTTTCCGAACTCTGTCTGCATGCCTGTGGAGGTGACTATGGCCTTGCACCTCCCGCTTATAATCGTGGTTCCCATGAAGAGCATGTTGTGCCTGTCGCCAAGGGCAACCTCTTTGCTCTCTATGACCTGCTCATTCTTGCTCCTGGGAACACTCTCTCCTGTAAGAACAGCTTCATCAATCTTTAGCATGGCTGAATCTACAACCCTTGCATCTGCAGGCACTCTTGTGCCCTCCTCAAGAATAACCATGTCTCCTGGCACCAGGTCCTCTGCATTTATCTGCTTCTCCTCGCCATTCCTTATAACAGTTGCATGAGGAGTCATCATCTTTTTCAAGGCCTCTATTGCCTTCTCTGCCTTGTACTCCTGAAGCACTCCAATGATTGCATTAAGAATCACAATAAACATTATTATGCTTCCGTCAATGCTTTCCCCAAGAATAAAGGCTATAAGACCCGCGATTATCAGGATGATAACCATGAGCTCCTTGAACTGCTCAACAAACCTGTGGAAAATAGTTACCTTCTTCTTGGCTGTGAGCCTGTTCTTGCCGAACTTGTCAAGCCTGAACTCCACTTCTTTGGTGGTGAGGCCGTCCTTCTCAGAACTAGCAAAGTGCTTGATAACCTCATCAGAAGGCATGTTGTAAAACAAACTAGTCACCCACCTCTTCATATATTCTCTTTTTTATTCTGATTATCAATAAATGTTTATTAATGTTTTGCTTTGCGTCTTGATTTGCGCATGAGTTTGCGCATATCTTTTATGGTTTTAAGAATTTCCTCAGAGAACATTTCAACTTTTTCTTCATGAGAATAGGAATAATAAGAGCGGTCAAAAGCAACCAGGTATTCTATATTATTCAAACCTGGAAGGGCTTCTTTTGCTTCATCTAATCTATCTTCTACTGTGGCCCAAATAATAAAACTGGTTTTAGGATGAGCCTTAATAATATCTTTTAACTTGTTATAACACCCCTTGTCATGGGTGTGAAGAATAACTCCTTTATATCTGTAGAATTCAAAAACAGGATTATCACATAAACACATGGGCTGAGGATCTGTTTTTTGATTTAAAGTATTAGTTAAATACTGGGAGATATCCCTAAGTATTTTACCATAATCCTCTCCATCTGCTACCATTGCAAGCTTCATTTTAGGCTAAATGAAAACCACCTCAATTTATATGTATATCGTAAAAACCATCACCTTTATATACCTAAAACACCAGGATTAATATATTACATATAAAAAAGAGGGAGAGGTTTATTTGATGAATAAAAAAGCCTCCTTGGTGGTGATAGTAGTACTAATATTAATCTTATTATATATCCCTCTCTCCTCTGGCGTGTGCATCTCTGCCAACACTCCGAGGATTCAGTCTGTCAACTACTTCCAGATTAATGAGGATGACCTCTTTGTGTTCGACTTTAATGTCACTAATATGGATGAAGAGGATGTTTCTTTTACCTATGCGCTCATTGACCAGGAATTAACAGGGGTGAGCCTTACCAAGAGGGGTGTATTTACCTTTACTCCCAGCAGTGATGATGTGGGCATCTCTAAGATAGCTATTCTTGCTGTGAGAGAGGAGTGCGCAGACACTGAGGTGGTAATCCTTGATATATACCAGAGACCTGATATTGTTTTTTTTGAGCCGCGAAACACTTCGCTGCAGATAAACCAGACAGACACTGTTGTTTTCAGGGCAAGGGCTGATGGTGGGAGGGGCGAGGCTATTAAGTATGAGTGGTTCTTTGAAACTAAGCTTGTTGAAGGCGCTACTAATAAAACATCTTTTACCTTTAGGCCCGGGTACGGCAGGGCCGGTGTTTTTAATATCACTGTGAAGGCCACTAACCAGTATAATCTCTCAGCATACCAGACCTGGTTTGTCCAGGCCTCAAGAGTGAACAGACCCCCTGCTTTGGTGTATGAAATTCCTGGTTATCTGGTCTTTAGAAACACAGAGACTGGTGCCTATAACCTGAATGACTACTTTTCAGACCCTGACGGGGGAGTGCTGAGGTTTGAGGCTAAACAGGTTGAACCCAGCTTTGATATAAGCGGGGTTGCCTACACTAATCTTAGCGTGTTAATATCTGATACCGGCTTTGTAACATACACCCCTGGTCTGGATGCCAAGGGACATATATATTTTACTTTTATAGCATACGATATATTAGGGGCCAGCACTGAGAGCAATACTATCAGGGTTGATATTGTTGGAACCAACCAGTTCGGTAATCTTACCACTGAGGAACCCTCGGATTACTGCGGGAACATGGTTTGTAGTCCAGGAGAAGACTGCAATACCTGCCCATTTGATTGCGGAAGGTGCAAGGAGGATGATGTTGGGTGCATGCCTAACTGGAACTGTACTGAATGGAGCCCTTGTATGCCAGCCAACCTTATGACCAGGAACTGTACTGACCTAAACCTGTGTGATGATAACAGGAGCATGCCTGATGAAGTAAGAGCGTGCAGGTACACTGCCACATGTGATGATGGATTAAAGAATGGGATAGAAGAGGGAGTTGACTGCGGAGGACCCTGCGAGGCATGCCCTACTTGTAATGATACCATCCAGAACCAGGGAGAGAGCGGGATTGACTGCGGAGGACCCTGCCCTGAGATTTGCCCAAGCTGCTGGGACAAGATTCAGAATCAGAACGAGAGCGACATTGACTGCGGAGGACCATGCGAGGCATGCGGTGGAAATAGGAGTTGCTTAAAGAACAAGGACTGCAAGAGCCTAAGATGCGAGTACCTGGTGTGCACTTTTGCCACCTGTAATGACACTATTAAGAATCAAGGGGAAGGCGGGATTGACTGCGGAGGACCCTGCCCCAAGTTTTGCGGTAATTGTACTGACGGGCTTATGAATCAGAATGAGGGTGGGGTTGACTGCGGAGGCTTTTGCAAGCCCTGCCCTTCTTGTGACGACGGGATGAAGAATCAGAATGAATGGCTGGTTGACTGCGGCGGGAAATGCAAGGGGTGCACTTTCAATGACTTCTTCAGAGCATATTTTATTGTTATAATAATATTAATAATAATCCTTGGGTTGCTGCCCCTTATTTTCTTTGGCTCTTTTGTATACATGCTGTTAAATCCTGAGAAGGCAAGAAGTGTGTATGAGAGCGATGCAGGCTTTGGATTCTTGATAGAGATGAACCGCATCTTCAGGAAATGGAGAGGCTTCAGGAAAAAAAAGCCCGTGCTAACGCCGGACACTGTTAAGGGCTTTATTGGTGAATTCACAGAGCTGGGCAACAGGAGAGACCTTAAGGACAAGGCCTTGTATGAGCAGATATCAAGGGTGTACACGGCCCTGCTCGGACTGCCCGAGGAGTTTGACGACAATATCTTTAACCTGAAGCTAAGGGCATCAGACATTCCCCTGTTCATGAAAGTATTATTCTGCGGTTTCTACAAAAAATCAGAGATACTCCCTCTGGCCACCTTTGTTGCTCCTGAGCAGAAAGATGACATGATAGTGGAATTGAAGTTTTTACTGGGAGAATTGATGAAGGGCTAAATATTTATATATAACCAATAATTCTGCTCTTATCATGAGAATAATCGCTGACCTTCATCTGCATTCTAGGTATGCGCGAGGTTGCAGCACACAATTAACCATTGCTAACCTTGAGAAGTGGGGGAAGGTTAAGGGGCTTGATCTTTTAGGCACTGGTGATTTCTGTCATCCCAAGTGGATTGAGGAGTTGAAGAGGGAATTGAAAGAGGATGGCACAGGAGTTTTAAAGACTAAAGATGGCTTTCCCTTTGTTCTTCAGAATGAGATAAGCTTAATTTATACCCACAAGTACAAGGGAAGAAGAGTTCACCTGGTCATACTTGCTCCCAACTTTGAAGTTGTTGACAAGATTACCAAATATCTGCTCACCAAGGGAAGGGTTGACTATGACGGCAGACCCATCTTTAATATTCCCTGCCCTGAGTTTGTTGAGGCCATGACGGACATATCCAATGAGATAGAAATTATTCCTGCCCATGTGTGGACTCCCTGGTTCAGTCTTTTTGGAAGTAAATCCGGCTTTGACAGGGTTGAGGAGTGCTTTGGCGAGCAGTCAAAGAACATCCATGCTTTAGAGACGGGTATGAGCAGTGACCCTGAGATGAACTGGAGGCTGTCAAGGCTTGACGGCTATAATCTTGTTAGCTTTTCTGATTCGCACTCTTTCTGGCCCTGGAGGATTGGGAGAGAGAGCACTGTCTTTGATTTAAAGGAATTGACCTATGCAAATTTGATTAAGGCTATCAGGACAGGTGAGGGG
>CBFDDS010000051.1:0-5511 GCA_965603625.1 Candidatus Woesearchaeota archaeon | reverse complement strand
GCAAAGAGATTCTAGACATACCAAAGAAAGGATTTATTGGCTTTCACCCCACCCTACTTCCTATAGGGAGGGGACCGGCACCTATAATCAATTCTATACTTAATAATTTTAAATCATCTGGAGTGACCATGTTCTACCTAAGCGAGGGTCTTGATGATGGAGATATCATCGGGCAGGAAAGGTTTGAAATACTGTCTAATGATCATGCTACAGAGGTATATGAGAAGGTTGTTGAGGGCGGTAAAAAATTAATTTCAAAATATCTTCCTCTGCTTGTCAAAGGAAAGGCACCGAGGGTTCCTCAGGATGATTCTAAAGCAAGTGTTTTTGAAAAACCAAGCTTAAAAGATAATAAAATTGATTTTGAAAAGGATAGTGTTGAAGAAATCCATCGAAAAATAAGAGCACTTTCAAAGCCTTACCGTGGAGCTTATATTGAAAAGGACGGTAAAAAGCTTATCTTGTGGAGAAATCAATTAGAATGAAAAAAAGAAAAATATGCGTCGTGACAGGAACAAGAGCAGAGTACGGGCTTCTTTATCCTGTTATGAAAGCCATAAAATCCAATCCTAAACTTAAACTACAGGTGTTTGTGACTGGAATGCACCTTGAAAAAAAGTTTGGTTATTCTGCAGATGAGATAAAAAAAGATGGTTTTAAGGTAGATGCAGAAGTTAAGCTTAATCCTAAGAGTGATAGGGGAGGAGATGTAGTAAGAGCCATTGGCAAGGCAGTAGTAGGAATAGCTGGTAAACTTGAAATACTTAAACCAGACTTTCTCCTGGTGCTTGGAGACCGTTTTGAATCATTGGCTGCAACTATTGCTGCTGCTTACATGAACATTCCCATTGCGCATATTCATGGGGGTGACAGCGCAAAAGCAGGGATAGATGAACCGGTTAGGCACTCAATCACCAAGTTTGCCTCAATTCATTTTCCTGCCACTAGGAAAAGCGCAGAAAGAATTCTAAAAATGGGAGAGGACAAATGGAGAATATTTATCTCAGGAGCTCCTGGGCTGGATACAATTCTACATAAAAGGATTCCTACAAAAAAGGAGATTGAAAAAGTGATTAAGATCAAGCTGCCAAAAAAATACATCCTTCTTATACAGCATTCAGTAAGCACTGAGCCTCAGAAAGCAAAAAGCCAAATTATTGAAACAATAGAGGTAATAAAGAAACTAAGGATGCCTGTTATAGCAATCTATCCCAATTCCGATGCAGGCGGCAGAGCTATTATCAAAGAACTAAAAAAAATCAAGTCACTTGATTATGTGCATTTGTTCAAGAACCTGTCTCATAGCACTTATTTAGGATTAATGAAAAACTGCTCTCTAATGCTGGGCAACTCAAGCAGCGGAATAATTGAATCCTCTTCTTTTAAAATCCCTGTGGTAAATATTGGAATAAGACAGGAGGGCAGGGAAAGGGCAGGCAATGTGATTAATGTTCCTCATGAAAAGGATAAGATAAAAAAAGCAGTTCTGCTTGCATTATCTAAGAAGTTTAAAAACAAAATACAAAAAATAAGAAACCCTTATGGAGATGGCAAGGTAGGACAAAGGATTGCAGAAGTGTTAGCAAAGATAAAAATTAATAAGGGTCTCATACAGAAGAAGCTAACCTACTAGGGGTGAAAAAAATGAGCGACAGATTCAAGGATTGGAAGCCTCCTGTCATAGAGGACGGAAAGCTTACCAAGTGGAACTGGATGGTGCAGAACAAGGAGGGATTAAAGCTTGGGAAAAGAACAGATATTGGGGCCTTCACCTATATCAATGCTCTGCACGGAGTTGAACTGGGTGATAATGTCCAGCTGGGAAGCCACTGCTCTATTTACAGTATAAGCACTATTGACGGTAAGAAAGGAAAAGTGGTTATTAAGGATAATGCCTGCATTGGCTCTCATAGTGTCGTGATGCCCGGAGTAACCGTCGGGGAGAATTCGCTTGTTGGGGCCTTTAGTTTTGTTAACAAAGACATTCCTGATAATGCTATTGCAGTAGGCGTGCCTGCAAAGGTAGTAAAGAAAAGAGAGGAAGCAAAAAAAGAATAAGAGAGATGAAAGAGATAAAAGAATGGGTAATTTAGAAAAAACAGACTCAAAAATAGCAGGATTTATTGAATCAGAAGAAAAAAGGCTTCAGAACGGCTTAGAGTTAATACCGTCTGAAAATTATGTTAGCAAGGCAGTCAGAGAGGCTCTTGGCTCAGTTCTTACAAACAAATACTCGGAGGGTTACCCTAATAAGAGGTATTATGGGGGCAATGAATTCATTGACAAGCTAGAACTGCTTTCTATTGAGCGTGCAAAAAAGCTTTTTGGAGCAGAGCATGTCAATGTCCAGCCCTACTCTGGTTCCCCTGCTAATCTTGAAGTCTACTTTGCATTTCTAAACATAGGAGATAAGGTGATGGGTATGAACCTTGCGCAGGGAGGGCATCTCACTCACGGGCATAAGGTTAATTTCTCTGGAAAGAATTATGATTTTGTGCAGTATGGTGTTGATGAGAAAACAGAGCTGCTTGACTATGATAAGATTAGAGAACTTGCTCTCAAGGAGAAGCCAAAGATAATTATTTCAGGAGCAACTGCCTACCCAAGAATTATTGATTTCAAGAAATTCCAAGAAATTGCAGAGGAAATTGGGGCTATTCATGTTGCTGATATTGCTCATATTGCCGGCTTAATAGCAGCAGGCGTTCATCCAAGCCCTTTCCCTTTCACAGATGTTGTGACAACCACCACTCACAAAACCCTGAGAGGGCCAAGAGGAGCAATGATTATGTGCAAGGAAAAATATGCACCGCAGATTGACCGGGCGGTTTTTCCAGGAATGCAGGGTGGTCCTCATAATCATACCACCGCTGCCATAGGCGTTGCTCTTGGAGAAGCCTTAAAACCTGACTTCAAGCAGTATGCAGAGCAGACAGTTAAGAATGCAAAAGCACTCGCTAAAGAACTTGAGAAACAGGGTTTGTGCTTGGTTACAGAAGGTACTGATAATCATCTCATTCTGATAGACCTAACTAAAGCTGGCTGCACAGGCAAGGAAGCAGAGACTGCCCTTGACCAGGCTAACATCACTGTAAATAAGAACATGGTTCCTTTTGATAAGAGAAGCCCTCTTGACCCCAGTGGCATAAGGATAGGGACCCCTGCAATCACAACAAGGGGAATGAAGGAGCCTGAGATGAAGCTTATAGGAAAGATGATTGGAGATGTTGTTAAGAACTGGAATGATAAAACAGTGATTGAGAAGGTAAAAAAGCAAGTTCTTGAATTATGTAAGAAGTTTCCTCTTGATTAAATATAAATGTTCATGAATCTCAACAATAAGCTTGAATGGCTGTATAGTCTTGAAGCAAAAGGCATTAAGTTCGGACTTGACAGAATTGAGACCCTTGCCAACGCCCTTGGTAATCCGCATGAGAAGTTTCAAAGCATTCATATTGCTGGCACCAATGGCAAGGGCAGTGTAGCAAAGATGCTATACACGGTTCTTAGGCAAGCAGGTTATTCTGTCGGGCTCTACACCTCTCCTCATCTGGTAAGGTTTAATGAGAGAATTGTTGTAGATGACCAGGAGATAAAAGATGCTGAAATAGAGAATTTAATAGAAAAAATAAAGCCAGTTATTGAAAAAGAAAAAATTGATGCTTCTTTTTTTGAATTCACAACAGCCATGGCATTTGCTTATTTCAATGAGAAAAAGGTTGATGTTGCTGTCATTGAAACTGGAATGGGAGGGAGGCTGGATGCAACTAACATAGTAAAGCCTATTATAAACATTATCACAAGGATTTCTCCTGAACACCAGCAACATTTAGGAAATGCCCTTGAGAAGATTGCTGGAGAAAAAGCCGGTATAATAAAGTCTGGCATTCCAGTAGTTACGCCAAATAATGGAAAACCATTAGATGTAATCGAAAGGATGTGCATAGAAAAAGGCACAGAGTTGGTATTAGTAATGGAAAATTCAGAGGTTAAGTTATTAGAAGGCGGATTAGACTTTCAGAGGGTTGTTGTTGACACCAGTGTTGACTCATACAACATAAAAACAAGGCTAATAGGTAAGCATCAACTCGAGAACCTGGCAACAGCAGTAATTGCCTCTGAGGTTCTTAGAAAAAAGCTAAATTTGGATAAGAAAGCAATTGAAAAAGGCATAAGCAACACCTATTGGGCTGCAAGGCTTGAAGTAATTAAGAAAAAGCCTTTAGTTATTCTTGACGGTTCTCATAACCTTATGGGTTTTAGATCACTAAGGCTTTTCATTGAAGAGCACATAAAGAACAAGTTCAATAAACTTATTGTTGTGCTCGGAATATCAGAGGACAAAGACAAAGATCTCATGATCCCTTTGATCGCAGACCTTGCAGACGAATTTATTCTCTGCCAGGCAGATTACAAAGGCACTGACACAAAAGAGTTAAAAGAACTGTTAACAAAATACAAAAATACAAAAAACAAAAAAAGTATTTTGGAAATTAAAAATGTTGAAAATGCTGTCAAGAAAGCCTTTGAAAATTCTGAAGAAGGAGATGCAATCTTAATTACAGGCTCTATTTTTGTTGCAGGAGAAGCAAAACAAGCTATTCAAGCTGTTATTTCTTAAGATTTCTTAAGCCACTTTACACCAAGGTAGACAAAAGGAGTGTCAATTATTGCAAATACAATCTTCAGGAGCCAGTAAGGGAGTATCATCGAAAACATAGTAGCCACATTATAGGCCGGGGTCACAGCATAAAAGGCTATGAATATGAATATGGTCGTGTCAATAAACTGGCTCACGATTGTGGAAAGATTATTTCTTAGCCAGAGGAACCTGCCTTTGGTCTTCTGCTTCCAAAAGTTAAAAGCCCAGATATCATGGAATTGAGCCAGTATAAAAGCCACAATGCTTGCTATTATTATTCTAATTGAATTTGAGAAAACAGTTACATAAGCATCATTATGCTCATAAAAGCCTGCAGGAGGCATTATTTTCCCAATGTAAACAAGCAATAAGGTGATAAGAAGGGCTACAAAGCCAGCATAGATGAAGATCATTGTTTTTTTCTTTCCATGCACCTCTTCAACAATATCTGTTGCCAAGAAGGTGAGTGGATAAGCAAATATCCCGACAGAAACAGGGATGCCGAGGATTGCTGTTATCTTGCTTCCCAGCAGGTTGGCGCATATAAGCCCTGTTATGAATACCCCCAAGAATATCAATACCTTGTCTCTAGAAGACAATTCCATAAACTTCATAAATACTAAAACGCACCTCTTTTTTATAAATATTATTAAAGATTGCTCTAAAATTGCCCGAAAAACCAAAAAAATGAAGCATAAACTGAGAGAAGAGCTCATTAGAAAAAGAAAGGGGTTGAACTCTGATTATGTTAGAGATAAGTCTGAGGAGGTATATGAGAAATTATTTGAAGCCGTAAGCTTTGAAAATGCCCATAATATCGGGCTTTATTTCTCAAAGGACAATGAGGTTTTAACAGAAAACATTATTTC
>CBFDDS010000050.1:0-5683 GCA_965603625.1 Candidatus Woesearchaeota archaeon | reverse complement strand
AGCATCAATTTGCGAGGGCATGCATCGGCTGGATAATCCTGCGGAACAGGGGGAGGCCCAATCAAAGAGCAGAGCTCTTTGGTGTCCCAAAAATCTTTGATTTTTGTGACCATCCAGGGGAGGTGAACCTATCCAACAACAGAAGCGCGGCCCGAGCCGATGCTAACCGCTTTTTTTCAATCCAAAAAATTTAAATAGCTGTAGTTCGCATAATATACATTATAAGAACTTTTGGCTGGTTTCTTGACGAGAAAAAAGCTCAAAAAACCAGTCAAAAAAGAGGAAAATTACAAAAAAGTGCTTGAAGAGGTGATTTTGCATGAAAATGCCAGATATTAAAGACCTTAAACCCAAAGCTGAGAAAAAGAGTGCTATATCAAAGGAGTTCTCTATAGGCTTGCTGGCCGTAGTGATTGGGGGCTATAATCTCCTGGCCAGCTTGGGTGTGATTGGCGTCTTTGTTGAAGTACCCCAGATCATTGGCAACATCCTGCTTGTGTTGGCTGGTCTCTTCTTATGGATAACTGCCTATAAGGTGACCAGGTACAAGTACCACACCAGCAGAATCTTCTAGAGAAAACTGAGAAAGCTGAAAAAGCTTGGATTCCGGATTCAGAGGGGAAAATGCTCAAAAAGCTAGAAACAGAGCTTAAAATAAGAGGCTTCAGCCCGGAGACTGTGAAGGCTTATACCATACATAACAAGGACTTTCTGGGCTTTATCAAGAAAAGGCCTGTTTCTGTGGAAGAAGATGATTTAAAGGCCTATCTGGCTCATCTTATCTCTGACAGGAAGCTCTCCTCGAGCAGCGTGGCCCTGGTCAGATCTGCTCTTTTGTTCTACTATAACCAGGTGCTTGACAAGGGCTTCTTGGGCATAAAAACCCCTAAAATCCAGAGAAACCCACCTTCTGTGCTCTCAAAAGGCGAGGTCAAGGCCCTTTTAGACGCCTGTGTTACTGCTAAGAGCAGGCTTTTGGTGGAATTCCTCTATTCCTCGGGGCTGCGGGTTAGCGAGTGCCGTAACCTGAGAGTCGAGGATATTGACTTTGTCGAGGGGGTATGCGCGGTTAAGCAGGGCAAGGGCAAGAAGGACAGGGCTACTGTTCTCTCTGAGAATCTTGCTCAGAGCCTTAAGGTCTATCTTGAGAAGAACAATTTCTCCTCTGGCCTTATCTTCAGGAACAAGAAGGGAGAGGCTTTGTCCTCGAGAAACGTGCAGAAAATCGTTTCAAGGGCTGCTAAGCGCGCTGGCATTGATAAAGGCGTGACTCCCCACAAGCTCAGGCACAGCTTTGCAACCCATCTCCTGGACTCTGGCGTGAGCATCCGTGTTATCCAGGAATTATTAGGGCATTCCAACCTGCAGACAACCCAGATTTATACGCGTGTTTCCAGGGAGCACATCAGGAATGTCAAGAGTCCTCTCGACGATTTGTGAGCCTTTTTCTGTTTTCTGTGCATAGAATTCTTGTTTCTAAATATTCTAAGCAGTTATTACAATTTGTATTATTGCTTGTCCAATATATTGGTTGTACGATAATAAAGGTTTTTGTCAAAAACTAAAGATTATATTGGATACTTCAAAATGTATTTTACACTACTTCTAAAACTTTTAAGCAAAGCTTACATCAAAAAACATGGAAATTTTTCCAAAAAACAAGCATGAAAACCAGGATATTATTCACAGCTTGTGCATGGCCAGCTGCTTGGCAATCCTGGGGTCAATCTCAAGCACGTTTCTGCGTGCCTGGAGATCCTTGAACTCAGAATCAAGGCTAAAAACCAATACATCATCAACCAGCTCCCTGCGCACAGGCACACCCTTGCTAATAATATTAAGGATATACATATTGACCATGTCCTCTGTAAAGCCCAGAATCTTGGCAATCTGAGCAGGAGGCATCCTCTTACCCAGGTAGAGAGTCATAAAAACCTCTTGTTCCCTGGGAGTGAGCTTGATCTCCAGTTTCTTGCTCTTAGCAGGGTTAAGAACCAGTTCTAACTCGTCGAGCCTCTCAGAAATCTTATCCAACTTAGCGTCGAGCTCAGAGAGCAGGCTGGAACTGGCCTGGATCTCAGAAGTATTCTGGTTAATAGACTCTAAATGGTCGTCAAGCTCACCCTTCACAGCCTTGAAAGCCCTCTGGATGCCCCGGGCTAGCTTGACAAGTTCCTTGTTCTTGTTGTTACTCAAAAACTTGAAAATAGTCGACACCCCACCAAACGATTAATCGACGAGAAAAAGCATATAGTATGCCCTGATTTAAATAGTTTTTTGTTTTGGGAAAATGCCTTTAAATGAAATAAATTTTTAAACAGATCCCTTCTTCTTCAGTGTATGAGCAAGAAAGAAGTATGTATCCTGCTGTCAAAGCTAAAGGTATTTGAGGGCCCTGATGTAAGGCTTGAGCAGTACCCAACAGACCCTGAGATAGCTGGAGAGGCCTTGTGGTTCGCCTTTATGCAGGGAGATATAGAGAAGAGAGTGGTGGCTGACCTGGGCTCAGGCACAGGCATATTGGGTCTGGGAGCCCTTTTGCTGGGCGCAAAAAAGGCTTTTCTCGTGGATATTGATACCAATGCCATGGGGCTTGCAATGGCTAACCAGGAGTTCCTGGAGAAGGAAACAGGCAAAAAGCTGTGTGCTTGTTTTTCTGCCGGCGATATAAATGTCTTTGACGAGAAGGCAGATGTTGTGATAATGAACCCTCCCTTTGGCACCAAGAATGAGAAGGCAGACACCATGTTCTTAATGAAGGCTATGAACCTGGCTAATACGATTTATTCTTTTCACAAGGCCAGCACCAAGGATTATATTGATAGGTTGGTTGCAGATAATGGCTTTACCACAACACATTATAAGGAGTATGATTTTCCTTTAAAGCAGAGCATGGAGCATCATAAGAGGAGAGTTGAGAAGATAAAGGTGGGTTTATGGCGGATAAAAAAGGAGTAGGAGTCGGTTGCGGAGTAATGCTTCTAAAAGACAACAAAGTATTATTAGGCAAAAGACACAAAGACCCTGACAAAGCTGATTCTGAGCTGCACGGAGAAGGGACATGGACAATGCCCGGCGGAAAACTACACTACGGAGAAACCTTTGAGGAGTGTGCAAGGAGAGAGGTAAGGGAAGAGACTGGGATGAAGCTGAAAAAAGTGAAGGTGATGTGCGTGAACAATGACAAGAACGAGCACGCGCACTTTGTAACTGTTGGCTTGTTCTCAGACGATTTTGAAGGCGAACCCAAAGTAATGGAGCCAGATGAAATAACAGAATGGAAATGGTTTGCCCTTGATAAACTGCCGGAGAAGATGTTCTTTCCAAGCGCAAAAATATTAGAGAATTATAAAAAAGACGTTTTCTATAAGGAATAAAAGAATCCCCGCCCCCGGATTTGAATTTCCCAGATCTTACGAATGTTTATCCAGTTCGGAGGACTTAACGCAGTTAATGTCCTCCTTGGCTACTTTCTACAAGATCTTTCGTAAAGATCTTCCAGGAACCTTTCGGGATCAGCTGGTCGTGTATCATTTCTTGCCAGTCGACATCTCAACACGACATCTACAGCCGAACGCTCTGCCATTGAGCTAGGCGGGGTTAAGTCTAGAAAGAAGTAATTGCTTTATAAAAGTTTTGGGTATAACAAAAGAAATAAGAAATAATTTACCCTTCTCTTTGTATCAAGTTGATGCCTTTTGAGTGTGTTATTCTCTCTTTTCCTTTGCCAGCATCAAACCTGGTCTTGGCAGCAGGGAGCCTTATTCCGCCTATGAGTTTGAGCTTTGACTTTATCTTGTATGTTATAATCCTCTCCTCATAAGGCTCTAGTATATCCAGCTCCCATCTCACCACTGTCCCTTTCTTGCTCTTACCGATGTTCACGGGTTCCATTGAGCCAAGGCGTGCCTTCTTCTCAATCTCAGCTATGCTTGGTATGCGGTCGACCACTTTGAGATTGTTCAAGGCATTTCTTGTCCTGTTCTTAAGGTAAATCCTTACCTTTATCTCACTCACTCCATCTTTAGTTTTCCCAAGAGGCTCTGCATTCTTAACAATGATTATCGGGCTTCTAAGTGAATAGTAGAGGATTATCACCAGGATTATTATTAGGATGATGACTACAGGCACCCTGTAGTTGGTCACAATAGTGATATCCAGGCTTTCTTCTGAGTCAAGGTGCTCTCTTATCACATAGTAGGTTATGCCGTCGTCTCCCTTCTCTTTCTCAGCATCTGGCGTGAACTTGGTGAACAGCCTCTCCAGGAAGTTTATCCTGAACTTCTTCTCTGCCAGTCCTCTTTCATTACCATTATTTTCTATGGTGTATCCCCTCTCTGTCCTGAACAAGAAGCCTTTTCTTGTGGACGTCTCTACTAAGTCTGTGTAGCCCTGGAGTTCGTAATCCACAGAGGACTCTCCTATTTTTTTATCTTCAAAGGAGAGAGTTACTACAGCTGTCCTGGTACCAGCACCTGTTAATGGATCAACCTCAAACAGGATTTCATTTGTTTTTTCTTCCAGGGGCAACAGGTGTGTGAGATACTCTTTGTAGAATACCTCTCCATTAATAACCACCTTTAAGTCTTCAAGGTCTCTGGGGTTCCTGTTCCTGAGATTAAGCCTTACAGAAACCTTTTGCCTGGGGTCAACTACCTTGTCCATATATATCAGGGGGCTTACAGAGGGGGTATAAACGCCTGGCTTTAGGAAAGGAGAGATTAAATAAACAGCGAACTTGGCTTTCTCCTCAAAGTGGAAGCCTGTTTTCTCTGACTTAATCTTCACAGGCACGAAATAGGTTCTTCCCTCTCCTACAAGAGGGCCCGGGTTTAGCTTGAGTACAAACTCTGCATCCTGCCCTGCAGCCACCACTCCCAGGGCTGGATCTGTATCAACAGTCCAGTCAATACTCCTGGTGCTCACTGTGAAGAAATCATCATAGGTGGCAGTGTTTCTTATTATGAGCTTGAACTTTGCTGTTTCTCCCTTTACGATGGTGTTGTTGATGGTTTCTACAAAGTACATGAAAGCAGATGCTTGAAGAGCTGTTACTAGAATCAAGATTAGTGCTATAATTAGTATAGATATAAGTCTGAAACCTGGTTTTTTATTCATGGGACCTCGCCTCCTGCCCTATAACCATTGATTCTAATGGAATACCCCCTTTATATACCTTTCTATTTTTGAGAAATAAAATTAGGGCTTGCCTGCTTTTGATTTATAAGCTCTTCAATGCCAGGCCTTTCCATTGGTTTGTCAAGAATTAGGACGTGTTCCTTGTCTGGTTTTTTTATTTGCTCTGTCTTTCCATCATAGGGGTTGGTCACATAAACCATGGCTGTAGCCATTATTCCCAGGCTCGCATAGCCAACTGCAAGCGCAGTTCTGAGTTTCCTGGATTTCTTTTTTATTCTTTCCGGAAGAACATCTGTGTCATCCAGCCCGATTAAATCTCTGTATGCATCCATTATTTTTAGTAATCCTTGCCCAAGCGTTGTTCCTACCCCTGTCACAATCAGGGCGTTAATGCCTATCTTCATAAAATCTGTTTCTCCTGATAGTCTGTAGTTTAGGGCTCTGAGGGGGAAGAGGAATGATGCAATATAAGCGAGGTCAAAACCATGCTTCTTGTACCACTTAGATTCTTTTGTGATGTTGAATCTTTTCTTTATCCTGTTTC
>CBFDDS010000049.1:0-5928 GCA_965603625.1 Candidatus Woesearchaeota archaeon | reverse complement strand
ATCTGCCCTTGTACAACTCTACTATAAAATAATAAATCCATCGGGAAGTCAACAACATCAGTCATTACAGAAAAGAATTCTGCAAAAAACTCTTTGAAGTTGGGAATAATCCAGGTAAGGCTTAGCAAAAACGCAAGGAACAATGAAATTAAAAAGTTAAGAACTTGCCTCTTATACTTAGCAAAATTCTTTTTGATAACAATCTCCTTAAAATTAAATGAATAAATCAGGTAGAGAAGCAAGGACGCTCCTATGAATAATGGCGTAGTCCATTTTACAAGGAAAGCCAGTCCAAGGCTAATCCCAAACAGAATGGAAAACAGACGATTCTTGAAATAATCAGTGTATAATAACAGACAAATAGCCAGAGCAACCATAGCAGTAACAGCAAAATCCAACATAAAAACCCTGGACAAACCAAAAATAGTAGGGAACACAGATACAATAAATGCGGCAAACAAGCCAACACCATCACCACCAAGTTTTCTGCCTATGAAAAATACAGACAGGAGCAAAATCAGGAAATAAACAAGGTTTATCATCACACCAACGTCAGGGCCTATACCAAACAGAGGATACATAATAGCAGCTGACATAGTGAAAAGAGGCGGATAGCTATAGTATCTGTTATAGTACTCTTTCACAAATGAGACCACCCCCTCCTTTGAATCAAGATAGTGCTTAACACTGTTATCATAGTGGCCAGTGGCATCAACTAAGGGGGGTGTATTGTCAATCTTAAGAACAATGTAATTATTAACAGCGTGGAACAAGAAGAGCAAAGCGAGTAGAATGATAACTACTTTGTTCCTATCAAACCAGCCCTTCCAGCCAGCCTTTCCTTTTTTAATCTCTTTCCTATTCATAAACCACCCTCTTATACATTATCACATATGTATTGTCTGGGAAAATAAAATCATTAACTTTAATAAGTTCACTATTTCTTTGTTCTAAAAATTTGTAGGTAATATCAGAGATATTCTTAAAAAGATCGGAAGTAATATTTTCTATTTGAGGTTGTTTTGTATATAAGATATAATCTGCTTCTTGAAGAAAGAAAAGCAATTCAGAAGAAAGGTTTGATATCCCTCCTTTCCTTGCTGTCATTGTTAAATCATAGATATCATAACCCTTGGCATAACCCCTGGAAGAACCTGTAACAGCGAGATAAGAAGTTATATGTGTGGGCTGAGTTGTGAATATAAAGAGGGAAGTCTTATTATCTCTGGTTCTCTCAATGGTTTCAAAAAAGGCTTCAACCTTCCAATCATCATTATGAGGAGATAATAGGCCAAATTCATAAATTGTGTAACTCTCCTTCTGGTTGATAAATCCATAAGAGATTAAGAAGAACTGAAGCAAACCCAAAAGTACAATTAATAACATAATCCCCTCCATAAGCTTTATAGGCCTAATTTTAGATATGCCAAAGCCAATTAAAAGAGCAAAAACAGAGATGTAGGGAAGAACCCAGCGTGAAGAAGCAGCGCTTATTTCAAAAGATGTGAAAAATAAGAAGGGTATAATAAACCAGAGTAAAAGAAGCAAGAGTGTCTTCTTCTCAGAGTCAGGAACCTTGTGCCTAAGTCTGACAAAATATAGTATAATCAAAATAAGAGAGAGGATGAACACTATCACAAAAAACAAGGACATTGTATTAAGCAAAAAGTGAATATAAAATAAGGGCCCCCCCTCAGAAGCTAAGTCTTGGCTGGAGAAGTATGTTATCATCTCTATATACCCTCCGAGGTGAGGGACGGCCCATATAAGACTTAATAAAACAGTAAGAATAAGAGCAACTCCAAGATTAGAAAGCTGTTTCTTGTAATTAACAAATCCTTTCTTAGAAAATAATTTCTTGATATTAAAAGAGTAAAAGAAATATGCAATAAGAGGACCAACAACGAATATAGGAGCATTGTATTTGGTTAAAAAAGACAGACCAAAAGCTACTCCAAAGAGTATAGAGAATAATCTGTTCCTGAAATAATCAGTGTAAAGCAAAAGGCAAATACTCAGTGCAACCATCGCAGTAAGGGCAAAATCAAGCATATAAACCCGTGAAAAACCAAAGACTGATGGAAACACAGATACAATAAAAGCAGCTAACAAGCCAACCGTATTATTGGCTATTTTCCTACCAATAAAGAAAACAGACAGCAGGAGAATAGCTAGATAAAACATGTTTGTCATAACTCCTACATCAGGACTAACACCAAACAGCCAGTACAAAGGAACAGAGGATAGCATAAATAAGGGAGGATAGTTGTGGGTGTGCTTAAGATAATTATTAACAAATACATTAAAGCCTTGATCTAAAGTAGAGTGAAATCTTACTCCTTTTTCAAAATGACCAGGCATATCCACAAGTAATGGAGTTGTGTCCTTCTCCACAATAATGTAATTATTAACAGCATGGAGGAGGAATATAAGAACAAGTACAAGGATAATAATAATCTTTTTATTCTGCTTCCAGCTTATAATCTTCCTCACCTTGGTTTTAAATAATCATACCTCATAATCATATCAATAATCATATCTGTTCTTAAAGCACCACTGGCAGCTCTTATATCTGTAAGGGGTGTGTATGATTGCCCTCATGAACTGGTTTGCCTCGTTGTTAAGTTCTTTTTCAAAGGCCCCTCCTGTCCTGCTCAGGTCTCCCAGCACAAAGAGAGGGTCCATTAAGTGGTTGCAGGGCCCAATTCTGCCGTCATAGTTTATATATAGCCAGGACCATGGCATTGGGCATCTCTCCATCAGCTTGTGCCCCTTGGCCTTCTCCTTCTCTTCCAGGCCAAAAGTGCCTATAAGGGATATCTCAACCCCCAGTTGCTCCCCTAATTCAAGCGCCTTTCTTATATTTGGCTTTACCTTCTCACGAACATGCACCAACCCGCAGGGGTGATTCTCATAGGGCAGAATAACAGGGCTAAGCTCAACCTTGCCTATATCATATTTCTTTGCCAGCTTTATAATGCCAGGTATCTCCTCTATGTTATTACTCTGCACAGTCACAACTAGATACACTCTTTTCTTGATTTTGTGCTTCTTGCTTATCCTTTGCACCAGCTTGAAATTATGGATAACATTATCATACCTACCGTGCACCCGAATCTTCTTGTAGGTGCTCTTTTTTGCTGCATCAAAGGACACTCCTATCCAGAAATTGTTAAGAATCATTTTTTCCCAGAGCTTGTCATTCTTCACAGTCATGTTGGTCACAAGCCCAAAGTCACAGTCATACCTCAAGGAATAGTCTATGTACTTGTCAATATTATGGATAAGGGTTGTTTCTCCAAACCCCCTTATATCAACATAGTCTGCATATGGAAAAAAGTAGTCAGCTATTTTCTTGAACAGCTTTAGGTCCATGTTCAGCTTGGTGTCATAGCCTGGCTTTTCCCTGCCGCACATTATGCAACTGCAGTTGCAGTTCCTGGTGAGCTCTATAAAGAGCTTGGATGGATAGCAGTTAATTATCTTCTTGTTCTTCTCAAAGTTCTCAGCTATAAGCTTGTAGTTCTTGTGCTTGGAAGGCCTTTTGTATCCCTTGCTCTGCTTGTCAAGCTTGGTCATAAGATAAAGCAGGCTCCCCTTTCTTGGCCTTTTGGTGAGCACACCCTCTTTCTGGGCTTTCTCCACTGTTTTTTTTATAAAATCAAAGTTGGTTAAGAAGATAAATGAGAGATTCTTTGA
The DNA here is from genome assembly GCA_965603625.1 of Candidatus Woesearchaeota archaeon. GTDB lineage: Archaea > Nanobdellota > Nanobdellia > Woesearchaeales > SM23-78 > SM23-78. The sequence continues at coordinate 2,229 of CBFDDS010000049.1, read as the reverse complement.
TTTTAGATTCATGGGATTGACAAATCTTAAATCAAGGTTCTTCATGCCCTGCTGTTTCATGGTCTTGAGAAAGCCGGGCAGATGCATATAGATGTAGTCTGTCACAAAGACCTGGTTTCTGAAGGGCAGCATCTCCTTGGCAAAGAGGCTGGAGTCATACACTGCTTTTTTAACCACCTTGAGCTTGTTCTCAGTGTTAACATACCTCATAATATACTCTTTTGACGAGGATATAGTGCTAAATAGCGCATTATAGTTCCATCTTATAAGATTCATCCTCCCCCGCCAAGACATTTTACCAGTGAAAACATAAACATTTATAAATTTGTCTTTTTTGCTAGATTCTTAAAATATCATTAATAGATATTTAAATAAAGGGTTATTAGGGGGGTTGAATTGATTAGAAAGATAAAGGGTATTCTAAAGAAAGAGTACTATAAACACCTGTACTTTCATCTTAATGTCGAGGTTAGTGCCCAGTGCAACTTCAACTGCAGGATATGCGGGTTCCAGGAGTTCTACAAGCCAAAAGGACTAATGTCCATGGACACCTTTAGAAAGCTTGAAGATACATTTGAGAGGACTAATTCTGTGCTGTTCGGCTTTAATGCAGAAACCCTTCTTAACCCTGATGTTATTGAGATGCTGAAGTTTGCTAAAAAGGCTAATCCAAACATGCATGTGTCTATCCTCACCAATGGCTCATTGCTCACCAAAGAACTTTCTGAGCAGCTCATAACCAATGGGCTTAATGATTTGAGCATATCCATAGACGCTGCTACTAATGAGACCTATAAAAAACTAAGAAATTATGATTTAGATAAGATAAAGCAGAACATCAGAACCCTTGATGAGTTAAAGGAAAAACACAAGAGCCGCACTCCCAGTCTTGGAACCAATTTTGTAGCAACAAAGGAGAACATCCATGAGCTCCTGGCCTTTATTGACTTAGCCAAAGAGCTTAAACTGAATTACATCAGGCTGACCAATGTTGAGCCCTACACTCAGGGAATCCAGGACACCACGCTTTATGGAGATAACTACACTACTGAGGTAGGGGAAACCATTAAAAAAGCAGAGGAAAAGTGCAAAAAGCTAGGTATCATCTTCTCTTATCCAAAATTCAAGAAGGATGCTTCTGCTGTGTGCGAGTTCATGCAGCCCATAGTTGACTGGCAGGGCAATGTTATTCCATGCTCCCAGTTCTCATATGACAGGGACACGCTCTACTATGGCAAGAAGGTTAATCATCCACTCATCATCTTGGGCAATATCAACAAGAAGAGCTTTGAAAAGATATGGAATAGCAGGAAGTATAAGCAGTTCAGAAAAGACGTTGTCAAGGGGAGGGGGCCAGAGCTCTGCTATAAGTACTGTTTATTGAGGGAGAAGGTGTTGTGTCCAAAATGAGGAAAAAGAAAAAAGAGATTGGGATTTTGATAACAGACAACATACCCCTATATCCTCCAATACAGGGTGGTTCCCACAGGATATACAACCTCTATAATCCTCTGCCCAAGAAATTTGTTCTTAATTACATTGGTGCTGCATCTCATAGGATTAAGCCTATCAATGCAAGAATCAGTGAACTGGTTGTGCAGGTGACTGATTCAGACAAGATTAACCATTTTCTTGTTGGCTTTTTTGGGCAGAATAAGAAGTGGCTAAGAGGAGGCTCGCTCTATGACCTTGGATTAAGGTTTGTGCTCAAGTTCAATAAAAACTTTAGGAAAGAGATGGACAGGCTTGCAGAGAAGTCAGACATACTAATTGCATCCCATCCCTGGTTCTTTACCCTCATAAAGAAGTACAAGGACAAGATTCTGATTTATGACTCTCATAACTGCGAGTATGAGCTTCTGAAAAGAAAAATGAAGGGCTTCTTGCTGGGTGAGATAATGATTTCCTGGTCAAAGCGTATCGAGAGGGAGGCCTGCAGGAAGAGCACCCTGCTGCTTGCCTGTTCTGGGAGGGATAAAAAGCAGTTAATGAAATACTATGGATTAAAAAACAAGGAGATTCATGTTATTCCAAACCCTGTTAACACAGAAGAGGTCAGGCTGGCCAGCCAAAAAGAGCAGGCAGAGGCAAGGAAAAAGTTAGGATTAGAAGGCAGGAAAACAGTTCTCTTCATAGCAACCAACTTCTTTGCTAATAATGTAGCAGCTGACTTTGTGGTTGATAAACTGGCCAAGAAGATGCCTGACTTCACCTTTCTCTTTGTTGGGA
>CBFDDS010000048.1:0-5975 GCA_965603625.1 Candidatus Woesearchaeota archaeon | reverse complement strand
CTTCGTACGAAATGGATGAAAGAACGTGGTTTGGACTTCCTATTTCAGATAAACAAAAGCAATTAACTGAAAAGTATTTGGCTAGTGCGAAGCAAGCATGGATTAAATGGGCACATATCGAACCAAATAAAATACAAATTGAAAAAACTGCTTTTGAATTAATACGAAACCAAAAAGAGGAGGGAATTCCTCTGGGATGGTATTTATATGGTCCTGTGGCTTTGCTTCGCTTAGAACATAGTAACCTTTCAGGCTTTGATGATCATCTAGTTACCTCAGCAAAACCTATTGTAGAGAACCAAAAAGAATTCAAATATTCGAAGTCACTTATTTATTATGTATATCAAAAATATAAACGGAGAACGCATGAGAATAAAGTTTTATTTGATGAAAAGCTTATGAGGGGAATAAGTAATGATGATGAAAAAATAAGCGTTATTATCACTCTCAATAATATTCTTCGTGGTTTTTCATTAGATAATTGTATATTTGACAAAACAATTAATTCAGTTCAAGAACTTTTTGATGGATATACTTCGGTAACTTCTAAGTTACTGATATCTAATAACTCTGATATTATCAACAAAGAACTGCGAGAACCAATTATAGATTCATTTGGAAAACTTTGGACTTTATTGGCGAGAATCATCTTTCTAGAGGATATGAAACCGTATATGGCTTCTGAATGCATCAAGAACTCATTAGCTAGGAGTTTTATTGATGCATATAATGATGCAGAAATGTCTATAGATATGTTATTTGGATTAATACCTAAAAAAGAAGTTCAACCAAATCTTGCTATAGCTAAATTCTCAGGAATCGCTAAAAACTAAGGTAGACTCTCAGGTTTGCATATTAAAATCATATCAAAACATTCATCAGGAAAACCTGTAACATCCCTGGTCACTAAAGCTCCTGCAGATATTTTTACTGCAAGTAAAACATGTAGAGTATCTTGATAATGCTCAGGGGATATTTCTTTTGCCTTTTTTAGATCATCCCCAGTTTGTTTTGCTTTGACAAGTAACTTTTTTTTCTCAAATTCTGCTAGAAAATCATCCATGATAACGGTACTTTTCAGTTTTTCTTTTAATCTTTTTTTTACTTCATAAACAACAAAATCTGAATAACCAAGTTTAAAATCACCTTGAAATACGCGATTGAAGAAATTGACTGCTTCTTCGTAAGGAGAGAGCCATTTACCTTTTGTTTCTTCAAAGAAGAAATTAAGATAAATATTGGCATCCGCGTAGACTATATCTTGCATGTTTATGTTAATCTGTACTTATATAAAAATATTAAGGTATTAGTAGCGAAAAACTTATTTTTCTTGTTCATTTGATGTTCCTTTCAAACAAGCACACTTCTTCAGTTGTCCTCTAGCTCCGAAAGGGCTATTTGCATTGTAGAAGTGATTTGTATTGTTTTTGTGATAGAAATAATGCCGAAAGCTCCACCATTGAGCCCTGTGGGGTTTTTTACACAAAGCCCCCCACCAAAACCTTTATAAATAAAACATTGGTTCTAGGGTATAAGTAGTTCAGCCCGGGCGAATGATTGCTTCGTCTTTACTACCTTGTGTAGGAGGGCTTTATTTGATTGATGATTGATAAGAAGGGGACTAAGCAATGTTTTTATTGCGCATGTCGCCTGGATTTTGTAAACTTTTGGAGCGTAGCGCCGAAAAGTTTGTTAAAATGAACAAAGATAAAGTATCTAAGACTTTGGAACAGTTGAAGAAGGACTCTAAGGAGAGGAAGTTTAAGCAGTCTTTTGACTTTATTATTGCTCTCACGGGTCTGGATTTCAAGAAGCCTGAGCATCATGTTGACTTCTTTATCACTCTTCATCACACAACCGGCAAGAAGCTTAAGATATGCGCTTTTGTGGGCCCTGAGCTCAAGGCAGACGCTGAGAAAATCTTTGACAAAGTGATTATGGATTCTGAGTTCAAGAGCTATGATAAGAAGAAGACTAAGAAACTGGCAAAGCAATATGACTTCTTTATAGCCCAAGCCAACATCATGGCCAAGGTTGCCCAGGCTTTCGGTAGATACCTGGGTGTGAGGGGTAAAATGCCTAATCCCAAGGCTGGGTGCGTTATCCCTCCCAAGGGCGCTAATCTTAAGGCATTGCATGACAGGCTTCAGAAGACCATGAAGATATCTGCTAAGAAAGTGCCTCTAATCCAGCTGAGAGTAGGAACAGAGGAGATGCCCTCAGCAGAAGTGGTTGATAACATCATGTTCATATACGACCAGTTGATTCATCACCTGCCTGGTGAGAAGCAGAACATAAAGATTGCTTACTTAAAGCTCACCATGGGCAAGCCTGTGAGGATTGATAAATGACCGAGGTAAAAATCATCAAGGAAGGAGAAAAAGAGAAAAAGCCTGTTCCCAAGGGCAAGGGAAGGACTGGTGTTCCTGAGCAAAAGATAAAACTAGTCCAGAGAATAGTTGATTTAATTGATAAAAACGATATTATTGCCATGGTTAACATGCAGAACCTTCCTGCCAAGCAATTAGGCAGCATGAGGGCTCAATTAAGAGGAAGAGTTGTTCTCTTGATGACCAAGAAGAGATTCATAAAACTAGCTCTTGAAAAGTCCAAGAAGAAGAACATAAAGGAGTTAGAAAAACACATCAAGGGAATGCCTGCTCTATTATTCACCAGCGGGAATCCTTTCTCATTAGTCAAGTTAATAAAAAAGAATAAATCAAAGGCTCATATAAAAGCAGGACAGACAGCTCCCAATGATATTCTTGTACAGGCAGGCCCTACCAGCTTCAGCCCAGGACCCATAATTGGTGAACTAGGCAGCTTCAAGATAAAGGCTGGCATTGAGTCAGGAAAAGTGGTTATCAAGGAGGACTCTGTTGTTGCCAAGGAAGGAGACGAGGTTAATGACAAATTAGCAGGGCTATTAACAAGACTGGGGATAGAGCCCATGGAGATAGGTCTTAATGTTGTTGCTGTGTATGAGAAGGGAGAAATCCTCACAAAAGATGTTTTAGATGTTGATGAAGAGGCTTATATTAACAATGTTAAAACAGCAGCCAGTGAAGCCTTCAACCTTGCAATGTTCATAGCCTTACCAATTAAAGACACAATCAAGCCTCTCTTAAGCAAGGCTCATGCAGAGGCAAAGGCTGTTGCAAAAGAAGCAAATGTTATGACCAGTGATAATGTAGGGGATGTATTGGCTAAGGCAGAAGCAGGTGCTAGTGCTTTGAAGAGTAAAGTTCCTGAACCTAAAGCAGAAGAAAAGAAAGAAGAAAAAAAGAAAGAACCCGCTCAAAAAGATACTAATCAACCCAAGAAGGAGGATAAATAAAATGGAATACGTGTACGCAGCAATGCTTTTACACAAAGCAGGCAAGAAAGTTGATGAAGGCTCAGTTAAGAAAGTCTTGGAAGCAGCAGGCGTCAAGCCTGATGATGCGAGAATCAGGGCTTTGGTAGCTGCACTTGAAGGCGTTAATATAGAAGAGGCTATCAAGACAGCAGCAGTCGCTGCTCCAGCAGCTCCAGCAGCTCCAGCAGGCGAGGCTAAGAAAGAAGCCAAGCCCAAGGAAGAAAAGCCTTCACAGGAAGAAGCAGCCGCAGGACTGGGCGCATTATTCGGTTAAATGTTTTTCCGAGCCTTAAACAGAGTTGTGGAAAGCTACAATGCTAGATTACAAAAAGAATTTTTGGAATCTTCAAAATTTCACCGAGTATGAGGAGGTGGAATTTTGCTAGAGGAATCAGAAGTAAAGGAATTATTAGATGAGCTGAAGAGAAAAGAGAAAGAAGTTCTTGAGCTTAGAAAGAAGCTTAACACTATTAACAAGCATAAAGAGGACTTGTACAAGAAGAGAGAGAAGCTCGGCAAGGAGATAAAGGGCCAGATTAAGGCCCTCACTGGTTCTAAGGAGAAGAGGAATGTCCTCACCAAGGATGTCAGGGAGAAGAAAAAGGAGAGAGATAAGTATAATGCCATGATTAACAAGGAAGTGGCTGTTATCAAGAAGCTGAATGACGAGTTCGCCAATATCAAGACTGGCTTGGGCATAAAAAGCGACCCTTCTGAGCTTAAGAAGAAGATGGATGCTATTGAGTTCAAGATACAGACAGAGCCCATGAGCTTTGAGAAAGAGCAGGGCTTGATGAAGCAGATTAAGACTTTGAAGAAGAGTTATAACGAAGTAAAAGTTTTAGTCGAAAAAACCAGGGAGATAAAGAATAAGTCAAAGGAGATTGACGAGCTAAAGAGAAAGGCTAATGCCCTTCACAGGGAAGTGCAGGAAGAGGCTGCCCAGAGCCAGAGCCACCACGAGGAACTGGTAGAGCAGTACAAGTCCATTGATGAGTTCAGGAAAGAAGAAAAAGAGCTGAGAGAGAAGTTTGATGAGTACAAAAAGGATTTTAACCAGGTCAACACAGAGCTTAAGACAAAACTTGATGGACTAAGGGCTGTGAAGAAGAAGCTCGAGGATAACAAGATAGAGTTTGAGGAGAGCGTGAAGGAGTATGAGAAGAAGAGCCTGGACGAAAGAAAGAGGGAGATAGATGAGAAGATGAAGACAGGCATGAAGCTAACCACAGAAGACCTGCTGATACTCCAGAGATTAGAGGGGAAGAAATAATTCTTTAAAAATGAGCCTTTACATGATAGGCATTGGTTTGTGGGATGAGAAGGATATCACAGTCAAAGGCCTAGAGGCTGTTATGAAGTGCGATGAGGTCTTTCTTGAGAGCTACACCTCAAAGCTCAGCGTTGATATTAAGAAGCTGGAGGACTACTACGGCAAAAAGCTGGTTCTTGCTGACAGGGACATGGTTGAGAAGAAGAGCGACAGAATCCTTAATCCTGCAAAAAAAGCTGATGTTGCCTTCCTGGTGATAGGAGATGTCTTTGGAGCAACCACCCACACAGACTTATACCTGAGAGCAAAGCAAAAGAAGATCGAGGTAATTATAATTAACAATGCATCCATCCTAAACACAGTGGGCATTGTGGGCTTAGAATTATACAAATATGGCAAAACCACTTCTATACCCTTTCATAACCAGGATGTTGAGACTCCATATGATATTATCAAACAGAACAAACAAAACAAACTGCACACCTTATGCTTATTAGACATTGATGCAGAGAACAACAAGTACATGACAGTAGGAGAAGCAATAGAATATCTGCTAAGAGTAGAAGATAAGAGAAAACAAGAAGTCTTCACAAAAGAAACCCTGTGCATAGGAGTGGCAAGACTGGGAAGCAGTAAACCCAAGATTGTTATTGGAAAAGCAAAAGACCTGCTAAAAATCGATTTTGGAGCCCCAATGCACTCATTAATAGTTCCTGGAGACCTCCACTTCATGGAAAAAGATGTCTTAGAAGCGAATAAAATATAAATAATGCTTTATTTCTTTATCTTGTAATCTAATATAACAGAGTTGGGGACCTTACACAAAGTCTAAGCTGATAAATTAACCCAATAAAATGAGAACCATCGATGGGTATGTATGTGTTGCAACAAGAAGAATTCCTACTTCTTTTCTAGGAAAAAAGATACTATACGGACCCAAATCCCACCAGATCTGTTCAGACTTTCATAATGGAGACGTGAAAGCATACCAGGCACTATCAATTGCTGAGAGAGCAAAGAGGTTATTAGAACAACAGGATAGGATTAGTTCTGTTAAAATAGCCAGGCTTGAGATGAGAATAGCAGAATCAACAAAAGACCTGCCTGAACTAAAAGACAGCAAATCCCTTGTTGTGATAGTGGCTGAAAGTGCCGTCCGAAAAGGCTCTGATAATCCCATGCTTGGGCCTGTGTATAACGGCCTACTCCCATATAAAAAGTTACCAGCCCAGTTGCTGTATAACAACGACTTCAAACCCTTCACAACATATAAAGAAGCAATAAATGTACTAAGAGAAGTCAACCAGGAGCTGCACTGCCCAGGAACCATAGCAAGCTTTAAGC
>CBFDDS010000047.1:0-6035 GCA_965603625.1 Candidatus Woesearchaeota archaeon | reverse complement strand
CTTCACAATCATGTGCACGTTTGGAAGCTTGGACACATGCTCTACAAATTCCCCAAGAACAGTCTTTTTCTCCTCTAAAAGCTCACCCAGGATCTTGGTGTTCTTGTTATGGCTCAAAGAGTATAATTTGGTCTTTTTAATCACAGTCTCTTCTATAATGCCCATCTTCTTGAGCCTGTTTATTATTCTATACGTGCTGGCCACAGGCACCTTTGCCTTCTTAGAGATCTCCCTCAGATAGAACTGTCCCTCGTCGTCAAACAGAAAGAGTTTGAGAATAGAGAGCACTTTCTTATCAAAGAACTCCTCTACAATGTTCTTTGCAGGCATGATAGTTTATATATATGGAGATAACTTATATTTAAATCTTTTCAAAAATGGAACGTTGTTCCAAAAAAGAAATCATTTCTGCCCCTTATACAAATCCTCGACAAGCTTAAGGTCAGAGATATCACTAAGGGCCTTGTCCTCTCTGAGCCTCACGAACCTGGGGAATCTAAGGGCATAGCCGCTGGTGTATGTGGGGCTCTTCTGAATCTCCTCGTACTTGACCTCAATGATTATCTCGGGCTTAATCCTCACAGTCTTGCCCTCTTCTGAGATTACGTGTGGCTTGAGAAGCTTGGTTAACTGCTCAAAACTGACGCCCTGCTCTTCCAGTTCCTTGATGCCAGTGCCCACCTTGCCTATCTCCAGGAACTTGTCTCCTTTTCTGCAGGCTAAAACATAAGAGGTGAGCCATCCGCTCCTCTTGCCAGTGCCCCACTCAGCACCCACAATAACCAGGTCTAGGGATTCCATCACAGGCTTGACCTTAACACCATACCCGACTCTGCTGCCGGGCTTATACACACCCTCAAGGTTCTTGGCCATCACTCCTTCTTCGCCTACCTTAAGGGCTTCTTTATAGAAGTGCTCTGCCTCTTTTAGATTGCCGGTGATAATCTGCTTTGCAAGTACCAGCTTCTTTTTATGTGGATTGATTATTCTTTCAAGAATCTTTCTTCTCTTGTCAAAAGCCTCCTTCAAGAGGTTCTTGCCATCATGGCTCATGATGTCAAAAACATTGACCTCAACAGGGAACTCCTTGGCCATCTGGCCGATGTTGTACTTCCTCCTAATCCTCTGGGAGATTGCCTGGAAAGGAAGATACCTGCCTGTCTTATGGTCAAAGCCAACAGCCTCAGAGTCAAGGATAAAGTCCTTTGCACTCACATACTCCTTGACATACTCAACAACCTCTGGGAACTGCTTGGTGACATCATCCAGTCTTCTGGTGAAAATCTTTATGTTTTTTCCTTTCTTGTGAATCTGCATTCTGAATCCGTCGTACTTGAACTCAATAGCGCAGGGTTTTCCTACACGCTCAAAGGCCTCTTCCAGGTCCTTGGCTTTCTGATAGAGCATAACATTGATGGGCGAGCCGGGCTCGAGGGTCAGCTCTCCAAAAGCCTTTTCTCCCTTTTTCATAATCATCTTGGCAACTTCGCCGTAATCAGCCTTTAAGTCAAAGGCGTGCTGAACAGCATCTACAAGGCGCTTGTATTCCTCCCTATCATCAGGCCCAATGGTCTTTGCCTTCTCGTCGTAGTTGACCTTTACCTTCTTGTCAAAAAAGGCCCACACAAGAGCATCACGAATACTGCCGCTGCCAACCCCTACACGCAAGTCCTCGAGAACAGTCCTTACAACATATCTTGCTTCTAAGGGTCTTGCACTCGATAATAATTCTGCAATAATCTTGATTTTCTGGTCAACACTGCCATGCCCTTCAAGGGCGGGGAGCTTTCTCAGGTTATTGAAAACCTTCTCAGCAGTCAGGTCTCTTGAGAACAGGGTTGCCTGGGATTTTTTTGTGACAAGCTTCTCAGCAACCAGCCCGAGGTCTCCGAGTCTCTTCCACTCATCCTCAACCTTTGTGGACGGCATGCCTGTAGTCACACTGATAGCCTTGATAACCAGCCTGTCGCTCACGCCTAGCTTGGTCTCATCCCAGAGCGGGAAGAGCCTTCCCTGGATTAAAAGGACCATCTCGTCAATATCCTCCTGCTTTGTCTTTTTTAAGAGCCTTGATATTATGTATGTTTTCTCTAGTCTCTTGCTTGTCTTCTCCAGAGCTTCATATATTGACGCTAAGTCAGAATATTTCATAACAATCGAGTTGGGTTATAGGTTTAAATACTTTGCGAACCCACCCCAAAATATATAGTTACTAGTGAGTAGTAATATATAGAAAGTTTTATATATCAATAAAACAACACCCTTTTCATGACAGGCGAAGGGGACACAAAAGTGCTTAGGCTTGAAGATCTAAAGGTTAATATGAAAGACTTAGCTATAGCAAAAGAAACAATGGGAATCAATGTGTTAAAGCAGTTAAAAAAAGCAGTGCCTAACTTCTTCAGACAGGATTATATAATAATGAAGATGGTTAATAAACCCCTTGAAGAGCAGACAACTCCGCTTGTAAAATATCAAGAGCCAAGAGTGATGGCATCAAAAAATCCTTTTTACCCGGTGGATTCTGTGCTAAACCTTGAGGATAAGCTAACAGAAGTAATGAAAGAAGGAAACTGTGTTACTGTGTCTCCCAGAGAGATAAGAGAACCAGGAATAGCAACATCTCAGGAGATGCTGGAGACAGAACCTTTTGATAAATTTGTTATTGCTCAAGTAGAGATGGGAGCAGGAACAGGCTTTGGCGAACCAAGGATTATGTATTCCAATAATGCTACCCTACGCAAAAGAGGAGATATTAGTTATGGAACCCTTCAAGCAAGGGATTTTATTGACGGGGTGTGTAGGAATAATATTCACTTTGCATTTGTTCCAGTTAAAGATATAGACAGAAGTCAGTATGTGTTCCTTAAACCTTTAAAGAGTTTTGAGCATAGTTAAGTTCTAGAAACAAGTTCATATCTTCTCCCTCGTAATCCTTCTGTTGTTTCCATCAAAAACTATTTAAAACACCTTCTCATCTCTTTCTAGCATGGGGTTATTTGATGATATGCTAAAGGAGGGTGAAAGCCTTATCAGGAATGAGGAAGCCCTGGACTTCGAGTTCTTGCCAAAAGTCTTACCTTTCAGAGAGAAGGAGCAGAGATTCATAGCAGATTCTATAAAGCCCTTGTTCCACAAAAGAAATGGCAGGAATGTGGTTATGCATGGCCCTCCGGGGATTGGCAAGACAGCAGCTGCAAGGCATGTTATCCGGGAGCTGGAAGAGCAGACAGATGAAATCTATCCAATATATATTAACTGTTGGCAGCACAATACAACTTATAAAATCATGGTAGAGATATGCGAGCACCTGGGCTATCGCTTAGTCCAGAACAAGAAGACTGTTGACCTATGCAAGATTGTTGCCAGCATGATTAACAAGAAGACAGCAGTCTTTGTCTTTGATGAGATTGACAAGGCAGAGGACTCTGACTTTCTCTATTATATTCTAGAAAATATATATAAGAAAAGCATAGTATTAATAACCAATTTCAAGGAGTGGATTGCAACCCTTGACAGCAGGATAAAGTCCAGGCTAATGCCAGAGGTGCTTGAGTTCAAGCAGTACAATGAGCACGAGACGAGAGAGATTCTTAAGCTGAGAGCAGGATATGCATTCCCAGAGGGAGTGTGGCAGGACAATGCCTTTAACAGAATAGCAAAAAAAACTTTTGAGCTCAAAGACATAAGGACCGGCTTGTTCCTGATGAGAGAGGCAGCTCTTATAGCAGAGGAGCAGAGCAAGAAGAAAGTAGAACTGCCTGATGTTGAGAAAACCATTTTAAAGCTTGATGACTTCAGTGCTAAGAGCAGTGCTGACCTGGAAGAAGACACGCGCTTTATCCTGGACATTGTAAAGAAGAACTCAGGCAAGAAGATAGGTGACTTATACAAGCTTTACCAGAAGAAAGGAGGCAAGCATACATACAAGACTTTCCAGAGAAAGATAGCAGACCTGGATAAGAACAAGTTCATTTCTACCAAGAAGCAGAAAGGTGCAGGCGGGAGCACTACTATAGTCGAAAAGAAGCTAACAGATTTTTAGGGGACTAAGCACTGAAAGTGCGCATGTCGCCTGCTTTTTACCAGATTTTTAAGCGAAGCGGGCAAAAATCTGGTTGAGAAGAAGCTGACTGATTTCTAAAGATTTTTGAAAAACTTTATATAACTGTATTCTAAATAGTTAATAAATTAATATATTATTAGGAAAAAGAGGGGTAATAATGAAAAAGATAGCTTTTCTTTTGATAATACTTATCCTATTTACGCCTCTTCTGGTATTAGCAGCTGTTTGTGATGATAATGGGGGGTGTGGACCTGATATTGGACTTATTATAGAACAGCATAAAACTACTAATCGTTTGTATCTCTTCCTAGCAGTAGTGCTCGTTGTTTTAGTAGCTTTCATCCTGGCTTATATTGAGTTCATGAGACTTAAAGCTAGAAGAGAAGAGGGGTTAGAGTTAAAAAATCATGTACTTAATTTCATTACAAAAGGTTTAAGTGAAGAACAGGTTAAGGCTGACCTAAGGAAGATTGGATACCCAGATAAAACTATAAATAATATATTTGAGGGTTTGAAGGAGTATGATTTAAAAGGTGTTTATCATAGCTCTGTGAGGGATAGAGAGCTCCAGCTCAAGAGATATGTGTTTGACATGCTGAACAAGGGTTACAGCGAGGATAAGGTGAGGAAGGACCTGAGGATGAGCGGGTGGCCTGATGCCACTATTAATAATATCTTAAAGGAGCTGAGCATTTATTTCCCCAAGAAGAAGAGTGGGAAGAAAGAGGGGAGCAAGGAGTATGTTCCTCTATCTGAGATAAAAAAGCCCAGGAAAACAGCAAGAAAACCAGCACAAAAGCCAGCAAGGAAAGCAGCAAAGAGAGCGAGAAAATAGATATTCCTTCTTATATGTTCCTTCTTATATTTTTATTTAAATGTATTTAACCTTCATAATCTTTTTAAAATTACTCATATTACCTTTTTTTGATATAGACGGAGTTATAAAATGAAATATCGCCAAATAATCTCTAGTTTTAGGACTTTAGCTGCATATGATTCTACAGTACCTAAGGATAAACGCCTTATGACCCTGGAATTATCAGATCTTACTCCTGTTGGCAGCCCTGTAAGGATTATTGGAGAGGATAAAGAGATGGATGCTATTGTTAATAATGCTAATATTAAGTTTACAGGCAAAAAGAGTTTAAGACCAAGCCTCTATAGGGATTTTGGGGCTTATATCTCACCTAATCCCTCTATTCCCAGCCTGGTTTTTGTTCAGTTCTATAATGCCCGCAGGAAAAGCCCTGAGGAGGTTCAGAAGCTTAAGAAACTAACAAAGAGTAGGTGGATTCACTATTATCAGCTTATCTCTCCTAATAGGGACCTGGTTGCGTTTAATTTTGAAATGAGGCCAGACAAAAGTTTTATTACACTTGAAGACCTGAGTCATATAACCCCTGTTGGCTATCCAATAGAGCTTCCTGGCTCTAAGTCCTATTTTAGTCTTACTGAAAGAAAGCACCCGAGGTATATGTTTGAGGGGTCTGATCTTAAGGCCAATGCATTATATGATTTTGATGTTCAAGATAAGGAGAGGGATGGTGAACCAGTAAGGATTATTCAGCTTTATTACATTGATTTTGAGGCTGTGCAAAAAGAATCCAAGAAACCCTGGATTAGTTTTAAGTTTAAGAATCCAGGGGGGATTGATGACTTAGAAGAAAAAATTAGGGTGCTTGAGGGTTCAGAAGAGGATAGGTCTTCAAAGAGAGCATCCCACTAGACATCTGAGTCTGGCTTTTTCTATCGTCGAGAAGTATGCTTGAGCACTGGACATTCACGCGTAGGGTATTTAAATATGCTTGGGCTATATCCTAGATAGAAGCAACGCCATCCTTTACCACTAACCTTTTCCGCCTTCAGCGCAAAAGGTTAGCGAAAACCAGGCGACATGCGCTCGTTTCACTCGCTTAGTCCCCTATAAGGGGTTCCGGCACGTTTTTGTGCTAGGAACCGCTTGCTTTTT
>CBFDDS010000046.1:0-6127 GCA_965603625.1 Candidatus Woesearchaeota archaeon | reverse complement strand
ACTGTTGACTTAAAGTCAACAATAATGGGTGTTAGTAATAAAGAAAAATGATTAGTAACTACATTAAGCCAAACAGATACAAAGGAATCCATGTAGACCTATCAAAAGATTATCTGAATAAACTTAAGCCCCAACCTTATATTATTCTACCGCGTGCAACACTTACGCCCAAAAGGCCTTACAAGCCAATTAAGATAGACTATCTATCAAGCAGACCACACCCATACTTCTCACCCAGTCATAGTTATGCATAAAGAGGGATAAAATGACAAAGAGCAAAAAACAACCAAAAAAAGAACATGAGAAGATTGATTCGAAAGAAGCCAAGATAAAAGAACTGACAGACACCTTACAAAGAGTTCAGGCAGAGTTTGAGAACTACAAGAAAAGATGTGAAAGAGACTCGTCTGAATTTGTGAAGATTGCTAATGCTGAGCTTATCAAGAAACTACTTCCCACCCTTGATGATTTTGAGCTCGCCTTGAAGAACTGCAGGGCAAAGGATGATTTCTACAAAGGAATTGAACTAATCTACTCCCATCTAATCGAGGCCCTGCAATCTCAAGGTTTGAAGCAGATAGGGGCAGTTGGCAGGAAGTTTGACCCTTATTTTCATGAAGCCCTGCTAACAGAGGAGAGTGACCAAGAAGAAAATATAATTCTTGAAGAGATGCAGAAGGGATACACCCTGAATGATAAAGTGATAAGGCATACAAAAGTAAAGGTTTCAAAAAATAAAAATAAGAGCGCGCAAAAAAGCGCGGAGGAAAGAAAATGACCAAGGAAAAAGTTATTGGAATTGATTTAGGAACAACTTTCAGCGCAGTTGCTGTGCTGGAGGGAGGTAAGCCTGTTATTATACCGAGCGCAGAGGGAGAGAGGACAACTCCCAGCGTGGTGTCAATGACAGAGGACGGCGAGAGGCTCGTTGGAAGGATTGCCAGGAACCAGGCAATAACCAATCCAGAGCACACAGTGGCCAGCATTAAGAGGAGAATGGGAGAGGACCACAAGGTAAAGATATGGAATAATGAATACACCCCTCAGGAGATTGCTGCTATGATTCTTCAGAAACTCAAGAAGGATGCAGAGGATTATCTTGGACAGGGAGTGAAGAAAGCAGTAATCACTGTGCCTGCTTATTTTGAGGATGCCCAGAGACAGGCAACCAAGGACGCAGGAAAGATTGCAGGCCTGGAAGTTCTAAGAATTGTTAATGAGCCTACAGCTGCAAGCCTTGCTTATGGACTGGATAAAGGACACGACCACACTATCATGGTGTTTGACTTTGGAGGCGGAACTTTTGACGTCTCAATCCTGGAGCTGGGAGAAGGTGTCTTCGAGGTAAAAGCAACTAATGGTGACAACCGCCTTGGAGGAGATGACATCGACGAGATACTGGTCAATTGGATGGCTGATGAGTTCAAGAAGCAGAACGGCATAGACCTGAGAGAGGACAGGACTGCCCACCAAAGGCTGAAAGAGGCTGCTGAAAAAGCCAAGATAGAGCTCTCAACCAAGATAAAGACCCAGATAAACCTGCCCTTTGTGACAGCTGACAAGGCAGGACCCAAGCACCTCAACATGGAGCTCTCAAGAGCTAAGTTTGAGTCAATGATACAGGATATCCTCGAGAAGCTGAAGGTGCCTACACAATTGGCTATGAAAGATGCAAAAGTCACTTCAAAAGAGGTTGACAAAGTCATTCTTGTTGGCGGAAGCACCAGGATGCCTGCTGTGCAAGAATTGGTTAAGAGCCTCACAGGCAAGGATGGAGAGAAGAGTGTTAATCCTGATGAAGCAGTTGCTCTTGGAGCTGCTATACAAGCTGGAATCCTGGCAGGAGAGGTAAAGGATGTTTTGCTCTTGGATATAACTCCATTAAGCCTGGGTATTGAGACCCTTGGCGGAGTGTTTACCAAGCTTATTGAGAGGAACACAACCATTCCTACCAAGAAGAGCCAGATATTCAGCACAGCAGCTGACAACCAGCCGGCAGTGACCATCAGAGTTTTCCAGGGAGAGAGGAGCATGGCAATAGACAACAAGCTGCTCGGACAGTTCGACCTTGTAGGAATCCCGCCTGCTCCAAGAGGAGTGCCTCAGATCGAGGTAAGCTTTGATATTGATGCCAATGGCATAGTGCATGTTGGTGCAAAAGACCTCGGCACTGGAAAGGAGCAGAGCATAAAGATTACAGCAACAACCACTCTAAGCGAGGAAGAAGTTGAGAAAATGAGAAAGAATGCAGAGCAGTATGGAGAAGAGGATAAGAAGAGAAAGGGAGAGGCAGAGACTATCAATGCTGCCGACACCTTGATATACACCTCTGACAAGCTCTTCAAGGACTTCAAGGGCAAGGTAAAAGAGAAGGAGATAGAGGATGTTAAGAGGGGAATTGACGAGTTGAAGAAGTTGATGGAACCTGAGAAGAAAGATGTTGCTGCGATTAAGAAGAAAATGGAAGAGATAAACCAGAAGATGCAGAAGATGAGCACAGAGATGTACCAGAAAGTAGCTGCAGAGCAGGCCAAGAAACAACAGGCTGCTGGTGCACAACAGCAACAGAAACAGCAAACTAGTGATAAAAAGAAAGAAGACAATGTGGTTGACGCAGAGTTTGAGGAAGTAAAGGATGACAGCAAGAAAGAAGAGAAAGAGAGCAAGAAGAAGTAGGTGATTAACATGGAAAAAAAAGAAGTTACAGGAGTACAGCACTTTGACCATTTTCCTTTGATGTCAAACCACCACACAGTGTCGCACCAGCCAGACAGGTTTGTGATTGATTTCAAGGGAATCTATCCCCAGTTCTCGCCTGACAATAAGCCCCAGATAGTGGTGGCCCACAAGGTTATACTGCTGGACCCGTATGTTGCCAAGAATCTGCTTGAGAACCTGAAGAGCAATGTCAAGAAATACGAGGAGAACTTTGGCAAGATTAAGGAGCCCGAGGCTGTTGGAAAGGCAAAGAAGGAGAGGAAGAAGGAGAGCAAGAAGGGAAAGAAGAGCAAAGGAGTAACTCCGAGGCCCAGTTATATGGGATAAATTATTTCTTATTTTTGAATAAATTTTTAAACCAAGACTTTGTGCGGGAGTAGAATGGCAGAGGATTACTACAAGATATTGGGAGTAGACAAGAATGCTTCTAAAGAGGAGATTAAGAAGGCTTACAAGCGATTAGCCAAGAAGTATCATCCTGACCTGAACAAGGATTCTGGCTCTTCTGAGAAGTTCAAGGAGATTAATGAGGCTGCTTCTGTGCTTGGCGATGAGCAGAAGAGAAAACAGTATGATGCTTATGGAAGCGATGCCTTTAAGTATGCAGGAGCAGGAGGCCCAGAAGGTGCTGGCTTTGGAGGCTTTGACTTCTCTGGATTTGATTTCTCTGATTTTGGCTTTGACAGGTTTGATTTTGACAGTATATTCGATACTTTCTTTTCTGGCGGCTTTGGCAGGGGCGGCAGAGGAGGCTTTGCCAGGAGGAGAACAGTTGGCGGGAGAGACCTGGCCTATGAATTAACTGTTACCCTTGAAGAGGCTGCTGGCGGTGCTAAGAAGAAGATCAGGATTACCAAGAATTATGTTTGCGAGGAGTGCAATGGCAAGGGAGGCAGCGGTGTTGACTCATGCCCTGACTGCAATGGCACAGGCATGTACCGAGAGACCAGGAGGACTGCCTTTGGCTTGTTCCAGACAAGCACTATGTGCAGAAGGTGCGGTGGAACTGGCGAGACTGTTAAGGAGGCCTGCAAGGAGTGTGAGGGCACAGGCAGGGTTAGAAAGACTAAGACTCTAGGAGTTGATATTCCTGCTGGCATAATGGATGGCGCCAGGCTCAGGGTTGCTGGCGAGGGAGAGGCTGGCTATCGCAGAGCAAGAGCTGGTGACTTGTATATATCAATCCATGTCGAGCCTCATAAACTGTTTGAGAGGCAGGGTGATGACCTTGTGCTGGAACAGGAGATAAACTTTGCACAGGCTGCTCTGGGCGCTAAGATCAAGGTGCCCACGCTTGATGGAGAGGCCACTCTTAAGATTCCTGCTGGCACTCAGCCAGGTGCTGTGCTCAAGATGAGGGGCAAGGGGGTCAAGCACCTGCATGGCTTTGGCAGGGGCGACCAGCTGGTTAGGGTCATGGTTGTGGTTCCTAAGAAGTTGGGCAAGAAGCAGGAGAAACTGCTGAAAGAGTTTGAGAAAAGCCTGAAATAGGCTATGTCCTCACTCCAGAATAGAAAACTTTATATACTATTTTTCTCTAATGAACCTAAAAGGGAGACTTATTTTAAAGAATCCAAGGTGGTATAATATGAAACTAAGCACTGTATTTGTTCTATTTGCACTCACCCTGCTCTTGGTAGCGGGATGTGAAGTACCAGCGCCAGGAGAGAATGAGACACCAGAAGAGTTTCTAGTGATTGTAGACGGGGAAACGCCTGAAGGAGAGGCACAAGAGTTCCCGATAGAGATAGGAGAGATAACCCCTGAAGGAGAGGAAGAAATGGAAGAGCCCGAAGTACCGACAGAGGGTGTTGTTATTGAGGCAACAGAGGGAGACCTGGTAGAACTAAAACCAGAAGCAGTAGACCCTGATGGAGATGTGGTATTCTACTCATTCACAGAGCCCTTTAATGAGAATGGAAGATGGCAGACCCAAGAAGGGGATGCTGGGCAGTACCTGGTAACAGTCACAGCAAGCGATGGCAAGGATGATACAACCCAGGATGTTCTTGTTGTAATCCAGAAAGGAAACAAGGCGCCAATCGTGGAGTGCCCAGAAGAAGTCATAGTAAAAGAAGGAGATACTGTAAGCCTTGACTGCAACATATATGACCCTGAAGGCGAGAGTGTACTGATAGAGTATTCTGGCTTTATGGACACATCCACCAAAGAGACCACCTTTGATGACGCAGGAGAGTACACTGTTCAGGTAAAGGCTGGTGACGGAGAGAAAGAGGAGACAGACACAGTTGATGTCAAGGTTCTTGATGTGAACAGGGCGCCTGAGATAACAGGAGTGCCAGAGCAGATCATAGCAACTGAGACAGATGTTGTCACTCTAACGCCAACAGTGGTTGACCCTGACGGTGATGAAGTTGTGATTGCCTTCTCAGAACCCTTTAATGATAAAGGGATATGGGTGACCAAGATAGGAGACGCTGGCGAACACAAAGCAAGCGTCACAGTAACCGACGGTAAGTCAACCCTTGTAAAAGAGTTCACCATAGACATAGGTCATAAGAACACAGCACCTGTTATAGAAGACATAGAAGACATAGAAGTGCTTGAAGGAGAGACCATAAAAATCCCAATAGAGGTAAATGACAGGGAAGGGGATGAAATAGAAGTCACAGTAAAGGGATGGATGAACACACGAACCTACACAACCACCTATGACGATGCTGGTGAATACACAGTTACTGTGGTCGCAAGCGACGGTAAGCTGGAGAACACCGAGACCTTCAAGGTAGAGGTTGTTGACAGGAACAGGCCGCCAATCTTCAAGGTGCCTGCATAAAATTATTTAATTATTTTATTTTTTTAATCTTTTCATATTCATATGATAAGACTTGAAGACTTCTTATATAGGGGGAAAAGAGAGGGATATGCGAGCAACAAGCCTCCTATTACGTTAAAAGATGAGCCAGGCACTAAAGTATACAGATATAACGAGGAATCTTTGAGATCTGGCTTGGAATACAGATTAGATTATGAGGATAAGTATCGCGGATATTATTCCTTTTTTGGAACAGAGAAAGTGTGGAAGGACCAAAGAGAAGCATGGATGATGTCTTATTCTGGCCGGATGCTTCCTGGATATAAAAGGCCTGATTTTACAGAAAAAACCTATAGTTTTCTTAGGGAAGCACTAAAAAATGTTCCTAGAACAAAGCCTATTCGAGGGCCTAAGAGGTTTACTCTTAATAAAGACTTTAAAGACTTTGTATATATAAACTCAATAGAAGGGGACGTCCATTTCTTCAGAGGAACAGAGATAATCTTCTTCAAAGGCAAAGAGGTTTATAGATGCAATTATGCTGGAGGCAGCATTCTTCATAAGGATTAATAGAAACTTTTTTTAACTAATAAGTTATCTCTTATTCTATTGCCAGCGTCGCATAACAAAAAT
>CBFDDS010000045.1:0-6274 GCA_965603625.1 Candidatus Woesearchaeota archaeon | reverse complement strand
GTGCTCCTTTTTCAAAGTATATCCACACGCCAATTACTCCAAGATATACTAAGGTCACAAGCACCGGCCCTACCTTTCCAAACCAGACCTTAAAGGTCCTCTTAGCTTCTGGCATCTTGAATCTGAGAATGGTAACTGCCAACAGCACAGAGATGTAGACAAGGAGAGCGATTGGTGTGAACAGGCTTAGAAGCTCCTCATATTTTCCAGCACTAAGAATTAAAAGTATCACTGCAACAAGAGTCTGGAATAAAATGGCTTTATGAGGGGTCTTTCTCTTCTTATGGATGCTTGCAAGCTGGGCTATGAAGAGCTTGTCACGAGCCATTCCCAGTATAAGCCTTGGAGTGGCAACCACAACTCCAGCAGCAGAGCCAATAAGGGTTAGCACTATTCCCCAGCTTATAAGGGCTGCTCCTGAAGGGCCGAAGAGGATTGCTGTCACGCTTTGGATAGGGGTGGACAACATAGCAAGTTGTTTCCAAGGAATAAGGTTCAGTGACACCAGAGCCACAAAGATGGCCAACAGGCCTGCCAGCACAGTTGACACTATCAATGCCCTGGGAATGGTCCTCTCGGGATTCTTGGTCTCTTCTGCCAGAAAAGAGGCCTCTTCCCATCCCATTAGAGCCTCAAGCATAAAGAACATGCCTACAAATATGAGGATGTGCGGTCTTGAAAAGAAGGGGGTAAGGCTGGATACATTAAAGTCAAATAAGGCAGGAAAGATTATTGACAAGAGCACGCCAAGAGTGATCATGGCAAACAACATCAGCATAGCAGCGCTAGTGTCAACTCCCAAGTATGCAATGAAATTAAGCACAATTACGATTCCTATGGCTATGAGAATCCTGTAGTCAAGGCCGTAAAAAGTTCCACCCACAGGAAGAAGAGGGAAGAGGTACTGCACAGCAGCTATAACAACAACTATCATTCCAACAGTTGACATGAGCCAGGTGAGCCAGCCCACGAGGAAAGAGATAAACCTGCCATAAGCCTGCTTTGAGAATTCATAAACTCCTCCTGCTCTTGGGAATAGTGCTACTAATTCTCCAAAACAAGCAGCAACATAGATACTAAGCAGAATAACAAAAATCCATCCTATTATGACAGCATTACCCGCTCTAGCTGCACCAAGAGAGGTGCCAAAGAACATGCCTGTACCTACCATCGCGGTTATCAGAAGTGCCAGGATGGTCCAGAACCCAAAACCTCTTTTTAATTCTGCCATCTAACTCATAATACTAATAAGGGATATATAAATAATTCGGAATATATTAAAAGAGCGCTCTGTTTCTCCCAGGATAATGAAAACCTTTTTTGTAGAGGCAAGGTATAAAGGAAAGGTCGAGTTGCCTGATGAATTAGTTAGCCTGCTGCCTGATAAGCTTGCTTTATTTTCTTCTGTGCAATTTTTGGACGGCCTTGAAGAGGCGAAAAAGAAAATTGAGGCTCAAGGAAAAAAGGTTATGCTATTGAAGACAGAACACACCAAGCATGCAGGGCAACTGCTGGGGTGCAATATTAAAGAGTTCAAAGAGGACTTTGACGCCTTCTTATACATAGGAGACGGATTTTTTCACCCAAAGGCATTAGTGTTGAAAAACCATAAACCTGTCTTTGCTTTTAACCCTTTTTCAAATAAATATTTTAAGCTAGAGGAAAAGGATATTGAGGATATGAAAAAGAAAACCAAGGGAGCTTTAATGAAGTTCATGAGCAGCAAGGAAATCGGCGTCCTGATTAGTACAAAACCAGGGCAGAACAAGTTAGAACAAGCCAAGGGGCTTGAAAAAAAGTTTCCTGACAAGAACTTCTACTTCTTAGTTTTTGACACAATAGATTTTAATGAATTAGAAAACTTTCCTTTTGTGGAGTGCTTTGTGAATACTACCTGCCCCAGGATAAGCTATGATGAGTTTGACAAGATAACAAAGCCTGTGATTAATATTGAAGATTTAAATTTATCCTGATTTATCTTGAAGCATCTGCCTGTCTTTCAAGCTCGAACTTCTTAGAAATTGCCAATGAATCGCCAGAAGAAGTATAGGCAGCTATTATCTCTCTTGCAAGGCTTGCCTCTGCACTTATCTTTTTATTAAAGGCCTTGTGGTAGGCTCCTTGCACAAAGAACTTGAGGACTGTGTCTATCCTCCTCTGAGGGCTCATCTCAACAGCCTTGGGGTAGCGCGCCCCGCCGTACTCAATGGTTATGATTTCTTCTCTTGGAGCAGCATTCTCAATTGCCTTTACAAGAACCTCAACAGGGTTCTTCTTAGTTTTCTGCTCAATAGCCTTTAGGGCATCCTCAACTATTCTTATAGCTCCTCCGCTTTTACCAGTGCAGTGAGAGCTTGTCCTGAAATGCTTCTTACCCTTATGACCTGGGTTCATAACCCTGTTTATGAGCCTTTCTACTATGAAGAGCTTTGACTTGTGGAACCTGTTGCCAGCATATCTTGCCCCTGTCTTTGGAACAATGACTGGGTTAACATTTATGTATCTTATAAGCCCAGGGTCCTGTACTTTGATACCTGAGCAGTCCCATTTGTTGAATGCAAGTACCTGTGTCATGTTTATTGAGGAGAAAAAAGGGCTCTTTATAAAGCTTTTCGTTTACGGTGTGAATAAGGAAAAAACTTTTATACCAAAAATGCTATTGAAGAAAGCATGTACCATCATCATTTAAGATTTTCAAGCCACCTCCCTTATTTTAAGAAGCCTATAAACGAGGTGTTCCTGGTTAGCCATCTCAATATCAGCTTCTTAGTGGCAAGTTTGTCTCATATGTACTTCCTGTTCTTTTAGATAAGCTTTATAAACTATATCTAATTTCACGATTCTTAATGGTAGAGAAGAAAACTAAGAAAACAACTAAGAAGAAAACACCTACTAAAAAGACTACAAAGAAAAAAGAGACCAAGGAAAAAAAGGCCACAAAAAAGAAAGAGCCTAAGAAGAAAGAAGTTAAAGAGAAAAAAGAAACTGAAAAAAAAGAAGAAAAAATTGTTTTTGATGTAAAAGAGGGTGGCCAGCCTGTTGTTAACATCGGCCTTGTAGGTCATGTTGACCATGGCAAGACAACCCTTACAGAGAAGCTGAGTGGCAAGTGGACTGATACTCATTCTGAGGAGCTCAAAAGAGGAATCACCATAAGGCTTGGATATGCTGACACTATTTTCAGGAAGTGCCCTAAGTGCAAGGGTGTTGAGGCTTACACGGTGAGCAAGATTTGCAATAAGCACAAGACTCCTGCCAAGTTCATTAGAAAGGTGAGCTTTGTTGATGCTCCTGGGCATGAGAGTCTTATGGCTACCATGCTTAGCGGAGCAACTATCATGGACGGTGCCTTGCTGTTAATAGCTGCTAATGAACCATGCCCCCAGCCCCAAACAAGAGAGCATTTAATGGCTTTGAAGATTGCTGGCATGAAGCATGTTGTGGTTGTGCAGAACAAGATTGATATTGTGACTGAGGAGAGGGCTATGAGGAATCACAAGGAGATAAAGGCTTTCCTGAAGGGCACTGATTACGAGAAATCCCCTATCATCCCTGTGAGCGCCCAGCACGGTGTTAATGTTGATGCCCTGATAAAGGCTATTGAGGATAATATCCCTACTCCCAAGCGGGACTCTAATGCTGACCCCTTGCTCCTGATTGCAAGAAGCTTTGATATCAACAAGCCAGGCACCACTCCTGAAAAGATTAAGGGAGGTGTTCTTGGTGGAGCTATTGTGAGAGGAAAGCTTAAGGTGGGCGATAAGATAGAGATAAGACCTGGCAGAGTGGTAGAGGAGCAGAACAAGACGGTTGCCAAGCCCTTGTCTACTACTATCGTGGGTGCTATGACAGGCGGAACTGCTGTTGAAGAGCTGGGCCCCGGGGGCAGTGTTGCTGTTCAGACTCTGCTCGACCCTAGTGTCGTGCATTCAGACAGCCTCACAGGTAACCTGGTTGGTTTGCCTGGAAAGCTACCCAAAATCTGGTATGACCTAACCCTCGAAATCCATCTCCTTGAGAGGGTGGTGGGCAGCCAAGAGGAACTTGAGGTTGAGCCTATCAAGATGAACGAGGTCTTGCTTCTGAATGTCAACGGGGGTAAGAGCATTGGCTTTGTTAATGAGCTACACAAGGATGTTGTAAAGTGCAAGCTAAAAATTCCTTTATGCGCTAATCCGGGAGATAAGGTGACTCTTTCTAGAAAAATTGGCACCAGATTCAGGCTTATAGGATATGCTGTGATCAAGGAGTGAATTCTGTACTTTTTTCCGTAATATTTAAATATAAACCCAGCTTCACCACTCGTAAGGGGGTAATTAACATGAAGGTTGGGAAACTAATACTTTGTATCACTATTGGATTAATGTTCGCACTAATGGGAGTTCTGAGTGTGGCTGCTTACTATCCTTACTACAGCAGTTACTACGCATACCAAGGGTACAGACCCAGCTGGTATGGGCGCACATCTTCTTATTGGTATAGAGGATATGGAGGATACCAGCAGCCCTATTATTATGGAGGATACCGACCCTACCAGTATGCCTATAATTACTATCGCCACACACCCTACTACATGATGCAAGGGTGGTGGCACAGGCCTTACCAGTATGCTTATAATTACTACAGGGGTTACAGGGGATATCCAACCTACACCTACACCTACTACAGACCAGGTAGCTGGTGGGGACCAGGACAATACTGGTAGTGTAGTAGTAAGCCAATCAGCAAAAACTTTTTAAACACATCTTTTTTCTTCTCTTTTAGTTGATGGATGAACCGGTCGACAGAGGCTTGTTCATACTGGAAGCGTAAGACTTCTTACTGTTTCCAATCAATAGAAAAAACCTATTCGTTAGCTTATAGGGGACTAAGCAAACGTTTTTGTTTGCGCATGTCGCCTGCCTTTTGTTAACTTTTGAGAGTGAGCGAAGCGAACGGGCGAAAAGTTAAGGTGATAATATGGCACGTATGCATTCAAGAGAAAAGGGTAAGAGCAGGAGTACTAAGCCCAGTAGAAAGGTGGCTCCTAGCTGGCAAAAGTACAAGCCCAAAGAAGTGGAGCTGCTCATTGTGAAGTATGCAAGAGAGGGCAAGAATCCCTCGCAGATAGGCATCTATCTAAGAGATGAGTACGGTATTCCTGATGTAAAGCTGATAGCCAAGAAGAGCATATCCCAGATTATGAAGGATAAGAATCTGCTAAAGGAGATTCCAGAGGACTTAATGGCCTTAATCAGAAAGGCTGTTCTTGTAAGAAAGCACCTTGCAGAGAACCACAAGGACATGCCTGCTAAGAGGGGTCTGCAGTTAACAGAGTCCAAGATTAAGAGGCTCACCAAGTACCACAAGAGAACAGGAAAGCTTCCAATGACATGGCGCTATGATCCTAAGAGGATCAAGCTGGTTGTAGAGTAAGTAGATAATGACTAAATAATGACATCCACTAATCAAAAGAATTTTGAGGAGTTCGAAGCAGCTCTGAAAAGGGCTACCCAGGATTTTAAGGACATAGATAAGAGTAAGGCTGTCAAGCTCATCAGCAACCTGGATGCTGACGGCATAAGCGCTGCCAGTATCATGGTAAAGACGCTTGAAAGGCTCAACCTGGCTTATTCTATCACCATTCTACACCAGCTCAAGGATGAGAATGCAAAAGAGCTCGCACAGGAGAATCATAAGAGTTATGTGTTCTGTGACCTTGGGTCCGGACAGCTAAGAGCGCTTAATAAGCACTTCAAGGATAAGAGGGTTTTTGTGCTCGATCACCACGAGATACAGGGAGAACCTGAGGAAAACATAACTCATATCAACCCTCATAACTTTGGGTTTGACGGCTCTACAGAAGTGAGCGCTGCTGGCGTGTGCTTCTTTTTTGCCAGAGAGGTTGACAGGAAGAACGAGGACCTTGCCCATCTTGCTATTATTGGTGCGATTGGGGATGTGCAGGCCAAGGACGGGCTTACAGGCCTGAACAAGAAAATTCTTGAGATTGCTGTTAAGAAAGGAAAAATAAGGGTTGAGAAGGGCCTCAGATTGTTTGGCTTGCAAACAAGACCCCTTCATAAATTACTGGATTACAGTTCTGACCTGACTATTCCTGGTGTGACTGGCAGTGAGTCAGGAGCAGTCCAGTTCCTGAAGAGCATTGGTATTGAGCCTATTGTAAATAACAAGTGGAGGACTTTTAATGATTTGACTGAGAATGAGCAAAAAAAGCTTGTTGCAGGCATCATTATGAAGAGACACTCCGGTGGTATTGAAAATGCAGAAGACG
>CBFDDS010000044.1:0-6414 GCA_965603625.1 Candidatus Woesearchaeota archaeon | reverse complement strand
CAAGAACAAGAAGTTCATATACGCCCATAACCTGGTGCCAGGCAAATCCTTGTTTGAGGAAGAACTCGAAAAACACGGGGCTTATGAATACAGGGCATGGGATATTTACAGGAGCAAGCTCGCAGCAGGAATAAAAAAAGGCCTGTCCCAGATAGGACTAAAAGAAGGGGATATTGTTCTTTACCTGGGAGCAAGCCACGGCTACACACCCAGCTTTGTATCAGACATTGTAGGCACCCACGGATTTGTTTTCTGCGTGGACAATGCACCTCGAGTTATGAGAGACCTGATATTTATATGCGAGGAGAGAGAGAACATGGCGCCGATAATGGCAGACGCTGCACACCCAGAGAAGTACAAAGACATGGTAACCAAAGAAGTAGACCTGGTCTTCCAGGACATAGCCCAGAGGAACCAGGTGGACATCTTCCTCAGGAACTGCGACTCCTACCTGAAGAAAGGGGGCTTTGGCCTGCTGGCAATCAAAGCCAGGAGCATAGATGTTTCCAAGAACCCCAAGGAAATCTTCAAGAAAGTAAGAGCCCAGCTGGAAAAAAAGATTACCATAGTTGACTACAGGGAACTCGAGCCATACGAGAAAGACCATGCAATGTTTGTGTGCAAGAAGAAATAATTTCTAACTCAAAAACAAGTTCTTACTTGAGAAATTCGGGTCTGAGGTTAGATTAATCCCCAGCTTTCTCAGGCCTGCCTCATCCCCAGGGGTTGGGATATGGGTTATGTGCGCATCACATCCTTTGAGCTCTTTTAATTTTTCCATTGCTTTTTTAGCAGTTGGGTTTGTGGCTGCACTTATGCTAAGAGCAATCAAGACTTCTTCTAAGTCCAGGTTTAATGTTTTTACACTTAAAGTGTTCTTTTTGAGGCCCCTGATTGATTCAATAATATTAGGTGGTAATAAGTGTGTCTCGTCAGATATCCCTGCTAACTCTTTTATAGAGTTCAAGACCATGCTTGATGCTGCGTGCATAATAGGAGAATTCTTTCCAGTAATAATTGAGCCATTCATTAACTCTATAGCTGCTCCGCAGAAAATACCTTCACTGCCCTTTCCTTTTTTCTCTGCCTCTTTAGCAGCCTCCCTTGCAGGCTTAACAACCCTTCTGTCATCTGACTTAATATCAAGCTTTTTCATAAGAAGCTCTGTTCTCTGGACAGTCTCTTTTTCAGCAAAGCCCATAGCATACTCGCATGAATACCTAAAATATCTGCTTATAACTTCCTGCTTTGCAGCCTCTCTCACAACCTCATCATTAATAATTCCAAAACCAGCACGATTAACACCCATGTCAGTGGGGGACTTATAGATTGATTCAGTTCCTGTTATCTTCTCTATTATTCTCTTGAGCACAGGAAAAACCTCTACATCCCTGTTATAGTTAATAGCTGTTTTATTATATGTCTCTAAGTGAAAGGGATCAATCATGTTAAAGTCCCCAAGATCAGCAGTTGCTGCTTCATAAGCCACATTCACAGGGTGTTTAAGAGGCAGATTCCATATTGGAAAGGTCTCGAACTTGGCATAACCTGACTTCACTCCCATTTTATTATCATGGTATAACTGGGAGAGGCAGGTGGCTAGTTTACCACTGCCAGGACCAGGAGCATTGACTATTACCAGGGGCTTGCTGGTTTTGATATATTCATTAGCTCCATAACCCTCATCACTAACAATTAAGTCAACATTTGTCGGGTAACCCTTTGTATATTTATGTGTGTACACCTTAATATTTCTGCGCTCCAGCTTGTTCTTAAAAATCCTGGCTGAAGGCTGGTCATCAAAACGGGTAATCACAACCCCAGCCACATCAAGACCCCAGCCATTTAAGTCATCAATCAGCTTAAGAGCATCAACATCATAGGTAATTCCAAAATCAGCCCTTAGTTTTTTTCTCTCAATATCGCCTGCATAGATGCATAGGATTATTTCGGCTTTATCCTTTAGCTTCTGAAGTAATCTCATCTTAACATTAGGGTCAAAGCCAGGCAGAACCCTGGCAGCGTGATAATCAAACAAGAGCTTGCCGCCGAACTCAAGGTACAGCTTGTTATTGAACTTCTTCACTCTCTCCAGAATTGCAGAAGTCTGCTCTTTTAGGTACTTCTCATTATCAAAACCCACCGGTTTAACTTTAGAAGGATTTTTTCGCGTCATCAAAAAGTAAAGAGAGGGGACTATATAAATATTTATGAAGTCTAAAATAAAGGTTTCAATGATTTCATAGCAAGCTTTAAAAAAACCAACTAACTAACCTATCATATTATGGCTTTAAAGCTATACAACACGCTTAGCAGGAAGAAGGAAGACTTTGTGCCTATTAGCCCTCCGAATGTGGGCATGTATGCCTGTGGCCCTACGGTTTATACCTATGCTCACCTGGGTAATTTAAGGGCTTATGTTTTTAATGATGTTCTTAGAAGGACTTTAATCAAGAATGGCTTCAAGCTAAAAGAAGTTATGAACATAACAGATGTGGGCCATCTCACCAGTGATGCAGACGAGGGAGAGGACAAGATGCTGGTTACAGCAAAAAAAGAGAAGAAGAGCGTGCTGAACATAGCCAAGTTCTACACAGAGGCCTTCTTCAAGGACACAGACAGGCTTAACATCCAGATGCCTGAGATAACCTGCAAAGCCACTGAGCATATCAAGGAAATGATTGAGATGGACCAGAAGATAGAAAAGAATGGATATGCATACTTCAAGGGAGGCAACCTTTATTTCGACACAGGAAAACTGGATGACTACGGCAAACTCGCAAGACTAAAGCTTGATGAACTAAAAGAAGGAGCAAGGACAGACAAGGACCCAAACAAAAAGAATCCAACAGACTTTGTGCTCTGGTTCACAAAATCAAAGTTCAAGGACCAGGAGATGAAATGGGAGAGCCCCTGGGGAGAAGGCTACCCTGGCTGGCATATAGAATGCAGTGCAATGTCATCCAAATACCTGGGAGAGCAGTTTGATATACACACAGGAGGCATAGACCACATCCCTGTGCACCACACCAACGAGATAGCACAGGCAGAGGCAGCCTTCCAGAAAAAGCCCTGGGTAAAGTACTGGATACACGGAGAATTCCTGGTGATGGACAAGGGCAAGATGGCCAAGAGCGCAGGAAGCTTCATAACCCTGCAAACAGTTATTGACAAGGGATATGAGCCCATAGCCTACAGATTTCTGTGCCTGGGAACCCACTACAGAAAGCAGTTAATGTTCAGTTGGGAGGCAATGAATACTGCTGCTAATGCCTACGAAGCCCTGAAGAACAAGATTGCAGAGCTGAATGAGCAGGGAAAAGAAGATGAATCCAAGGCTTACCACGAGAAATTCATGCAGGAAATAAATGATGACATGAACATACCCAGAGCACTGGCAGTGCTTAATGGAGTGATAAATGATTCCAAGCTGAGCAAAAAGGCAAAGCTTGGCTTAATCGCTGATTTCGATGAAATCCTCGGGCTAGACCTGCTAAAAGAGGAAAAAATAGAGATTCCTAAAGAAGTGATGGAACTGGCAGATAAGAGAGAGAAGGCAAGAAAAGAAAACAATTATGAGCTCGCAGACAAGCTGCGAGGAGAAATAAAAGCCAAGGGCTTTATTGTTGAGGACACCAAAAAAGGCCCTGTTCTAAAGAAAGCTTAAAACATAAATTATATAAACCGTTTCTGGTTCATATCGTCTATTAGCTAGATATGCCTCCGTAGCTTAGTGGTGGAGCATGCGGCTGTTACGCGTAGCCCATTTTTGGGCGAGCGCCCCAAAAATCTCTGATTTTTGAGGGTAGGCAGAGAAACCGCAAGGTCCTCGGTTCGAATCCGAGCGGAGGCGCTTAACCTTTTTAGAAAAGGTTAGCGAAAACCACTTGGGTTCTACGCCTTCGGCCGAACCCAAGGATAGCAGAAACATGGGCCCGTGGCTTAGTCTGGCTAGAGCACACGACTGATACGCGTAGGGCGTTTTTGCCCGAGCGCCCCAGAAATCTTTGATTTCTGAGGGTAAGAGTAGAAATCGTGCGGTCCTGGGTTCGAACAAGGTCACTACCGTTCGTTGCTTTCAACGGCAAGCCTTATGAAAGTCCCAGCGGGCCCACTACTTAATCTAAGGAAATAAGAATGGAAAAAACCTCCAAGATAAAGCACCAGTATGATAACAATGTTCTGAATATATGCCTGGACACAATAGCAAAGAAAAAACAGGCCCTGGTCTTTGTTAACACCAAGAACAGTGCAGAGGCAGAGGCTGAGAGAATCAGCAGGAAGATAAAAATTGATGATAAAGACAAGAAAAATCTTGAAGAGCTAAGCCAGAAAGTGCTCGCAGCCCTGGACAAGCCCACCAAGCAGTGCCAGAGACTGGCCTTGTGCATCAGGAATGGGGTTGCTTTTCACCACGCAGGCCTGCACTCGGCGCAGAGGGAAATAGTAGAAGAGAATTTCAGAAAAGGAGATATCAAGGTTATATGCGCAACACCCACCCTGGCTTATGGAGTTAACCTGCCAGCTTTTCGCGTTGTAGTGCGCGACCTGAAACGATTCTCTGCTCCAAGAGGCATGAACTGGATTCCTGTGCTGGAGTTCCTGCAGTTCTGCGGAAGAGCAGGAAGACCTGATTTCAATGACCAGTTCGGAGAGGCAATATGCATTGCCCAGACAGATTCAGAAAAGGAAAGAATCTTTGATAATTATATTGATGGAGAGCCAGAGGAGATATTGAGCAAGCTGGCTGTTGAGCCAGTGCTGAGAACATACGTATTAAGCTTGATAGCCACAGAGTATGCCAATACCAAGGATGAATTAATGAGGTTCTTTGGCAAAACCTTTTATGCGCACCAGTTCAAGGATGTAAAGACTTTGAAAAAGATTATTGAGAGAATCCTGAGAAGCTTGGAGGAATGGGAGTTCATAATCTTCAATAAAGATTATTTAGAAGCTACGCTTCTAGGCAGAAGAGTGAGTCAGCTATACCTTGATCCATACACAGCCCACTACTTAGTCACTTGCTTGAAGAGAGCCAGGGACAAGATGCTCAAGCCATTCTCATTCCTGCAGATGGTATCCTACACTCTTGAACTAAGACCCCTGCTCACAGTGAGAGTGAGGGAATATGAAATAGTAGAAGGCAAGATAGCAGAGTATCAGGGAAATATATTGAGCCTTGAGCCGAGCATGTTTGACCCTGAGTACGAGGAATTCCTGAAGAGCATGAAAACAGCCCTGTTCTTCCAGGACTGGATAGAAGAAAAAGACGAAGAATTATTATTAGAGCAATACAACATAAGGCCGGGTGAGATCAGGGTGAAGCTTGACCTTGCAGACTGGTTATTGTATTCCTCAGAAGAGATGTGCAAGCTCACAAAACAGCACGGCCTCATAAAAGAGCTGGCCAAGGTAAGAGTGAGGCTAAAGTACGGTGCAAAAGAAGAACTGCTTCCTCTCCTGAGGCTGAGAAACATTGGAAGGGCAAGGGCAAGAAAGTTATATAATAATAAAATAAAAAACCTTGAGGATGTAAAGAAAGCAGATATCACCAAGCTAAAGCAACTCATAGGACAACAAACAGCCCTTTCAATAAAAAAGCAAGTAGGCCAGGAATACAGAGAAGAAAAAGTAAAAGTGAAAAAGGGAAAGAGGAAGGGGCAGACTTCTATAAAGAAATTTGAGAAGAAAAAATAATCATTCTACCAGATAGGCTCCCTTATGCACAACCACTCTTACCTCGCTTCCAAGCTCAGGCTTGTTCTTAACCCTGTTCTTCACAGCGACTGACTGGTAGTCGAGAGGGTCAATGACCTCCAGGCTTGGGCGCACTCTGGACACATAGGTCTGGTGCGGCCTGAGGAGATGGTATTTGAGCTTTTTATAGTCAATATTAACATAGCCGTTCTTGTCCAGGTCCAGGAATTTTATATTCTTCCCTAGTTTGTCAACCCTTAGCACCCTGTCATCATCAGTAACAAGGATATCTCCCTTCTCAAAGCCAGGCAGCCTCACAAACACATTAAGGCGGTATATATTCTTGCTGGTCTGCCTGTTCCTGGAGAACAAGTGCGGGCTGGCCTTGAACACGCCGCCACAAGCATCATAGAGCTCTCTGCCCAGGCTCTGGGCAAGCTTTCTGCTAGTAACATACAGGTCATAGCCCTCAGGCATCCTCTTGACCTTGTTGATGAACATTCCCCTGTGCCTGAGGTTCGCAACCCTCTGATTCAGCAGCTCAACACTCTTCTCAAGCACCTCCATGTTAGAGCTCCTGACCTGGAGGATAGCCTCATAGTACTGGGTTCCCTCTTTTTCGCACAGGATGCACTTGCCAAGCTTCAGGTTCACCTCGACAACATGCTCTTTCCCCTTTTTCTTGACAATAATCTCGTTCTTGACCTCCTGCTTGGG
>CBFDDS010000043.1:0-6452 GCA_965603625.1 Candidatus Woesearchaeota archaeon | reverse complement strand
TACCAAAACCTTTATTAATAGTCCTGAATTCAGTTTCTTCTATTGCGTCGGTGGTCTAATGGCTGCAACCGAGAAAGTTGCCATAAATGACTGCGGCCTTCCAAGCCGTATATCCGGGTTCGAATCCCGGCCGACGCATGTTTCAAAATGGCGAAACCCAAGAGCAAGGGAAAAGGCATCAAAAGCAAAGGCCCAGTTCTGGTGATATGCGCTCATTCAGACGACCAGATTATTGGCCCTGGCGGGGCTATGGCTAAGTATGCTAAGGAGGGCTATGAGGTTCACACAATCATCTTGTCTTTTGGCGAAGGCTCTCACCCCTATTTTAGGAGGGAGATAATCTCCAAGTCAAGAATCAAAGAGGCCCAGAGAGCTGATAAAATAATTGGCGGGAAAGGAGTCACTTTTCTCGGTTTGAAAGAGCTCCAGTTTGAGAAGGACTTTGATAAAAGGGCAATAGCCAATAATTTTAAGAAGATTATACGCAAGATTAAGCCCATCAAGATATTTACCCATTCCTCAGATGATGCTTTCCCTGACCACAGAGCCACCTTTGCTATTGTTTTAAAGCTTTACAAGGAGATGAAGCTAAGAGCAGAGCTCTACACCTTTGAGGTATGGCACCTCTTCAACCTTAAGAAGAGGAAAAACCCCAAGCTTGTAGTTGATACCTCTGAAACCTTCAAGCTAAAGAAGAAGGCCTTTAATGTTTTTAAGAGCCAGAAGAACATCATATTCATCAACCTGTTGTTCTTTTTAACCCAGATAAAGGACCTGCTTAGCGGCATAAAGAACAACACCAAGTATGCAGAGGTTTTTTACAAGGTAAGATAGGTAAGTAAGGCAAGATGGTACAAAAACTTAAGGAGAAGGAAGGGAGAAGGAAAAAGAAAGAAAAGAAGAGAGAAAAGAAGAGAGAGAACAAGAAAGAGAAGAGGAACAAAGAGATTTCAGCAGCCACTTTGGCGACTGAAAAGCCATCTGGAAAAAAAAGGCTGTTAATAGCTACTGACAACTTTTTGCCGAGGTGGGATGGTATCTCAAGGTTCTTGTCAGAGATTATTCCTAGGTTAAAAAACAAATTCGATATCACAGTGATTGCCCCTGATTTCGGGCATTCTAAATTTGACGACAGCAAAACCATAAGAATGGTTAAGATACCCTTGTCTAAGTTCAAGGTGGGGGATTTCCCTGTTGCAAGGTTTGACTATAAGACCATCAAGAGAGAGGTTAGGAGAAGTAATATTGTGTTCTCCCAGACTGTTGGGCCTATTGGTTATCTTACCATAAGAGCAGCCAGGAAAACCAGGAGAAAGGTGGTGTCCTTTATGCATTCTATTGAGTGGGAGCTTGTAACCAAGGCATCAGGCATACCCTTATTGAGGAAGTATATCCATTACCTAACAAAATTCATTGTGAAGAGGATATACAACAAGTCAAACCTGTTAATTGTCCCCTCTGATAATATTGCAGAGATGCTCACCTGGCAGAATATTAGGACCAGGAAAAAAGTGATACACCTGGGTGTTGACACTAAGAAGTTTACGCCTTCAGGTAACAAGATTCCTGCTAAGCAGAGGCTTGGTATTGACACTGACTTCTTTGTGATAGGGCATCACGGAAGGCTCGGGAGAGAGAAGGACTTATCCACCCTTTTGCGGGCGTTCATACTTGTAAAGAAATCATACCCCAAAACCCTTCTCCTGGTTGTTGGCGAGGGTGTTGAGAGCATTAAGAAGAAGTTTATGGGTGTTTCAGGCGTAATCCTGCCAGGCAGCTCCAATAATGTTGTTCCCTACCTCCAGGCAATGGATGTCTACTGCTTAACCAGTTTAACAGAGACAACGAGCCTGACAACCCTGGAGGCCATGGCGTGCGGTGTTCCAGTAATAGCAACCAAAGTGGGCTTTGTGAAGGACTACATAAAGCAGGGCATTAACGGGTTGTTCTTCAAGGAAAGAAACTCTTACGACCTTGCAAAGCAGATAATGTTCTTAATGAAACAGGATGTTCTCAGGAGGAAGATAAGCCTGGAAGCAAGAAAGTTCGTGGAGAAAGAATTCAGCTGGGACAAGACCGCCCAAGAAATAGAAGAAACAATAGAGGGGCTGCTCTAAATTAGATTTTCAAACTGGTGACCTTGCTAATACTATCCTTGTTCATGCTGATGCCATACAGGTTATCTGCCTCGCTAATGACTGCGTCGTTGTGGCTTATGATAAGGTACTGTGCGCTCTTGCAATAGCTTCTTATCAACTTTGCCAGTTTCTCAGAGTTATGCTTGTCAAGAGCAGCATCAACCTCGTCCATTATGTAGAAGCTTGCAGGCGCATACTCCTGCACAGCAAATAGGAATGCAAGGGCGGTGAGGGTTTTCTCTCCTCCGCTGAGGCTTCTAATGTCAAGGAACTTCTTGCCTGTAATCCTTACCTTGATAGTCATGCCACCCACAAAAGGATCATCCTTGTCTTCAAGTTCAAAAGAGGCATCTCCCTTTGCTGTCAGATTGTCAAAGATTTTCTTGAAGTTCTCATTCAGTACATCATAGGTTCTCATGAACAGCTCTTTTTTCTTGCTGTCAATCTCATTAATCATAATAAGGACATCCTCCCTTTCATCTGTGAGCTTGTCCTTCTTTTTCAGCAACTGCTTGTACTCTGACTCTGCCTTCTCATATATTTCAAGGGCTTTCATGTTAACAGCCCCTATGTCAGACATCATCTTCTCGAATTGCCGGATCTCCTTTTCAATCTGCTCTTCGCTCTTATCCTTGAATAATGGAACGCCTTCATACTGCTTGAACTCCTCTTCAAGGCCAGCAAGCTCTGCCTTTACACTGGCATTCTCAAGCCCAATGGCATTATTCCTCTGCTCTAAGTCGCGGATGCTGTTATCCTTGATCATCACATTGCCTTCAAGCTTGCTCACCTCGTCGCTGAGCTTGGTCCTCTTGTTAAAGAGGGCCTTGAACTGTGCATAGAAGTCTGCCTGGGTCTTCTCCTTGTCCTTCAGCTCTTTCTCCTGGCTCTTGATGAGCTCCTGAAGCTCTTTTTCCTCATTAAAGAAATCAGCCTTCTCCTTCTCATGCTGCTTAAGAATCTTCTGTATGTTCTCTCCCTCTGGTCCGAGTATATTTTTTATCTCGCTCTCATTATTCCTTTGCTCCATCTGTAAACTATTTATTTCCTCTTTGAGTTCTGCCTTCTTCTGCTCAAAGGAGTTTAGCTCAGCAAGCAGCGCAGGGCTTCTGAGCTTGGATAGATGCTCTCTAAGCTTCTGCTTCTCTGCCTTCATGCTTGTGAGCTTCTTGTTCTTTTCAATCAAATCTTTTCTGATCTTCTCAAACTCCTTGTCAGCCTCTACAAGCTCTGCATCAATCTTTTCTTTCTCTTTCTTGTTAGCATCAAGGTCTGCTGAGTCAAGGTGCAGGCTCTTCTCAAGCTTGATAACATCTGCCTCAAGCTCTGCCCTCTCCTTTCTCAGCTCGCCAATTCTTATTTCATTGTTCTTCCTCTTCACATCAAGGTTAGCAACAACACTTGCCAGGTCTTTTATCTCAATCTCAAGAGATTTAAGGTTTTCACCAATCTGCTTGTCCTGGAAGCCAATACCCTTCCTCCTGGTTCTAAAGCCTCCCTGCATTGCACCGCTTGTTTCTGCCAAGTCACCGGTCAGGGTTACCATTCTCTCCTTGCCAACACCCACTTTTCTGGCAGTCTCGACATTATCAACAACAAGAGTGCTTCCAAACACATAGGCAAACACCTTTCTGTACTTCTCAGGGAAGGTTATCAGGTCGATTGCAAGCCCCTTAACACCCGGTTTGTCAAGCTTTCTCAGCTCATCCTTAACAGGCCTTGGCTTGAGCTTGTTAAGAGGCAGGAACGTAGCAATTCCAAGCCTGTTATCCTTAAGATATTTGATGCACTTTGCAGCCACTACATCGCTGTCAACAACAATGCTTCCCAGCCTTGGCCCTGCAGCCACTTCAAGTGCAAATGTATACTCGTCCTTTACCTGGCCGAGCTCAGAAACAGTTCCTATAATCCCTTTCACTGTTCCCTTGGCCTTTAGCTCCATTATCTTCTTAATGGCTATTCCCCCTGCCAAGGACTCCTTGATACTGGCAGAGCGGGCCTTTAAGCTTGACTCTTCCTCTTTCTTTTTGAATAGGTCATCCCTTGCCTTCCCCAGCTGTTCTGCAAGGCTTGAATCATAATCAAGAGCCTTCTCAAGCTCGCCATCCTTCTTCTTTAGGCCCTCTTTTGATTTCTTTAGTTTTTCAATAGCAGTCTTGTTCTCCTTCTCAATGCCAAGCACCTTTTCAATCTTGTCATCAATCGAGCGGGTCATGAGTTCAAATCTGTCCTTCTCCCGCAATAGTTCTTGCTGTTTTTCCCTGAGCTTATGGGTCTCCTCCTGCAGTTCATCAGCCTTCTTGTCAATCTCAGCAACCCTGTTGTCTATTTCCTGGGCATCCTCCAGCTTGTTCTTCTTTCTGAAATCAGCCACTCTCTTCTCAACAAGGGAGAAGTCTTTTTCCTTGCTCTTAACCTGGGCCTCTAATTCTTTCTTGGTGTTATCAAGAACACTAATCTTGCCTATGAGCTCCTTGTAGTTCTCGTTAAGCTCTCCCTTCCTGTCCTCAATCTTCTTGATTTCACTGCCAATGGTATCAACTCTCTGCTTGTTAAGAGCAACATCAACCTTTAACTTCTCAACCTCTTTGTGCAGGGCCACTTGCTCCTTCTCTCCTTTCTCCTCAACCTCTTTGTTAATCTTCTCAATCTCTTCTTTCTTCTCAGCAATCTTATCTTTGAGTTTCTCAATCTCTTTCTTCAGGCCCTCAATCTTCTTGTTATGTTCATTAATTCTTTTCTCAAGCTCATCCTTTTTATCCTTTTTTACCTTAATCTTGTTGTTAAGGCTGGTGGCCTTGTTCTGTTTAATCTTGTCGTTCAGGTCCTTGAACTTAAGAGCCTGGTTCCTCTCCTTTTTTAGTTCCTTGATATAGGTCTCCCTCTCAGCAAGAATAATGCTGGCCTCATTCAGCTTCTCCTCAACCCTTGTGAGCTCCCTAATAGCCTTGTTCTTCTTCTCCTCATAAACACTGATGCCAGCAATCTCCTCTATCATACCCCTCCTCTCAAGAGGAGTCATCTCCACCAGCTGAACGATATCGCCCTGCAGAATGATATTATAACCATCAGGATTAATCCTTGCCCTGCTGAGCAAATCCAGGATTTGCTGCCTGGTCCTGGTCTTGCCATTAATCTTATAAGTGGACTGGCCGCTCTGCTTAACAATCCTGGTGATCTCCAACTCTTCTCCCAGCTCTTCTCCAAAAATCATTGAGGTGTTGTCAAAATATATACTAACAACCCCCTCCTTTGCAGGGCTCTTCCTCTTGCCTCCATTATATATTAAATTAGCAGACTTCTCAGCTCTCATGCCCTTGACACTGCTCTTACCAAGCACAAAGCACAGGGCATCAAGCACATTGCTCTTGCCAGAACCATTGGGGCCTAGAATGCAGTTAAAGCTTCCTCCAAAAATCATCTCGGTCTTGTTGGCAAAAGACTTAAAGCCCTTCGTGACAAGCTTATTAATCCTGGTCATATGAACTCACTCACCTTTATGATAATGAATAGTTGATAATCAACAATCTTTGATAATAGAGTATCAACTCACTATAATGCTTATAAGACAAGAGTATAAAAAGATTATGGTTTTGCAATACGTTTTTTGTATTACAACTCAAAAATTGCTTTACAATTTTTGTTGTTGGAGGGCCTATCCTTTAACTTCCCCCTCCAACCACTCGAAATACTTCTCATTAGAACTGACAGGAATCCTGATAATGCAGGGCACATCATAAGGATGGATTTTCTCAACCTCCTGCTTCACTTTCTCAAAATTCTTGTCAAGGGTCTTGGCTATCAGAACAAACTCTTTCTCATCCTCCAGCTTGCCCTTCCACATATATAGGCTACTGCTCGGAAATATATTTCCGCAGGCGATTAGTTTTTTCTCAATCAGATGCTTTGCTATCTCTTTTGCCTTTTCCTCTGAGGGATTGGTTATATATATGAAAATGAAGCTGCTCATTTTAGAACTCTCCTAGTCTTTTCTGCCCGCCCAGTCTCTTGGCCTTTTGCCAGGTATCCCAGCTCTTTCTAAAGAAAGGATATTTATTAAAATTTTTTCTTGTGAACTCAATTGTTAAGGGGTCGCTTGGATAGCCACTGCCAAAGTTAACCTTGTACTTCCTCTTTAGCTTTTTTATCTCCTTGTCCCTCTCAACCTTTGCAAGAATGCTGGCAGCACCTACTATGGTGTACTTGACATCTGCCTTGTGCTCGACAACAACCTTGGGCTTGTACTTCAGCTTCTCCTGTATATATCTCTTGTACTCCTTAAGATTAGTGCTTGGACAGTCAAGGATTACTCTG
>CBFDDS010000042.1:0-6454 GCA_965603625.1 Candidatus Woesearchaeota archaeon | reverse complement strand
CATGTTCCTGTTATTGAGAAGACAGACCAGGGGGTCAAGGTGAAGGTGGGCTCTGTTCCTCACCCAATGGAGAAAGAGCACTATATTGAGTGGATTGAAGTAATAGCTGATGGAAGGACTTACAGGAAGTTCCTTAAGCCAGGCGATGCTCCCGAGGCAGAGTTCTGCATATATGCAAAGGAGATAAGCGCCAGAGAGTACTGTAATCTTCACGGCTTGTGGAAGGCTTGATGAAGGAGGAGTAAAATGAACAAGAAGATTGTGATATTATTAATAGTGGTCGTGGCTGTACTCTTCTTAGTTGGGTGTGCGCCAAAGGACAAGGGAGGCGTAACTGTAAGAGTCGGAGGAGAACTTGCTGAGGAAGGAGGAACTCCTGAAACATCTGCTGATGATGAATCTGGGCAAATAGGTTTTGGTGATGGAGAAAGAGGTAAACGGCCCTCCAATTGAAAGGCAAAGGCTTCCTATTGATGAAATGGAAGATGAAAATACTTCTGAGCACTGTTAAAAAACTTAGAAAGAGCGAGGTTAAGAAACAAGTAGATAAAAGACTGAAAGAATTCAAGGCTTTGAACAAGAAAGGCAATAAGGCTTGGTTCTGTGAATTATGTTTTTGCATCCTCACTGCTAATTCAAAGGCAGAGACAGCTATGAATATACAGAAAGAAGTCTCCGCCCATGGCTTCTGCACCTGGTGCCTTAGTGATATAAGGGGCGCTATTAAGAGGAATAAGCACAGATTTCATAACAACAAGGCAAAATTCATTGTTGAGGCCAGAGAGCACCTTGATATCAGGGACAAGATAAAAAAGCTTGTTGCAAAAGAGGGCCAAGTTGGTGCAAGAGAGTGGCTGGTGAAGAACATTAAAGGGTTAGGATATAAAGAAGCCTCTCACTTCCTTAGGAATGTTGGCTATTTTGATGTCGCAATCCTGGACAGGCACATACTTGCTTTAATGAATGAGGACAAGAAGGCCTTAACCAGGAAGCATTATCTAGCTATTGAGAAAAAATTCAGGCAACCTGCAGGCAAGTTGGGAATGAAGTGCGGAGAACTGGACTTGTATATGTGGTACATGAAGACTGGCAGGGTTATGAAATAATCAGTTAACTTTTTATACTACCAAATTCTTAGTTGTTCTTATGAAAAAGCATATCTATCTGTTCAGGCACGGGCAGAGTTATTATAACAAAGACCATGTCTTTACTGGGTGGAAGGATTCCAGGCTCACTCCTCTCGGGATTAAGCAGGCCAAGGTTATTGCCAGGAAATTAAAGAACAAAAAGATTGATGTTGCTTTCCAGACCACACTCTCAAGGTCAAAGGACACTCTAAAGGAAGTTCTGAAGTATCACCCTGAGTGCAGGATAGTTATAACAAATGACAAGATGCTTGAGAGAAACTATGGCAGGCTTAATGGCAAGTCCCACAAGGCCTTTGTTAAGAGGGAAGGCACAGATGCCTACAGAACCCTGCTTCACTGGCACAAGATTGACCATCTCATAGGCTGGGACAGGAAGCAGTTCATTAAGAAGCTGGGAGAGGCAGAGCTGAAAATCATAAGAAGGTCTTATTCTATTGCTCCTCCTAGGGGTGAGAGTGTTAAGATGGTTGAGAAAAGGGTTAATATTTTTATCAAGGAACTGCTCAGGTTTATGAAGAGAGAAAAAGTGAATGTTGCTTTATCTGCTCATGGAAACTCTATGAGGCCTTTTAGAAAGTATTTTGAAAAACTATCCATCAAACAGATGATGGAATTAGAGAATCCCTGGGATGATTATTTTGATTATATTGTTAATGTTTAAATCCATCTATTAATTCATAATACATATAAAAGAAGTTCTATTATCTGACAGCCATGGATGACATTAGATTAGAACCAGAGGATAGATTGTATTTAATGCAACGAACTGTTTATAACGAAGATTTCCCAGAGCCTACAGAGATAGCTGATAGAGTAATTGAACCTTATCATGACCAATTCTACTTAATATTGATAGGAGGAGCTGATGAGTACAGCGGTTTTAAAGAATCAGAACCATTTGGAACTATTGATGAGGTCATTAATGCTTTAAAAAAGATTTCTGGATTAGCAGAGGTAATTATTGGAAAACACCCGGAACTTCCTTCTAAAGTTAATATGGAAAGCGAATATGTTGAAATAAATGGTGGGATAACACATTATGAAGATGGGGTTAAACTAGTGGAAAGTGGAATTAAAATTTCTGAAGGATCAGATTTCATATACGTAGGAAGACCGGATGATGAGTAAAATATAAAAAAGAACCCTTGTTCTTTGCTATTTGAGGTGATAATATGACTGAAGTATTATATCTGCTTGATTGTTATCTAAAAGAGTTCGAGGCTACTGTTGAATCTGTAAAGGATGATAAGTATGTAGTCCTTGACAAGACTGCCTTTTATCCAAATGCTGGCGGACAGCCCTATGACACTGGCAAATTCATTGCTGAGGATGGAACAGAGTATGGTGTTGTCTTTGTTGCCAAGTTCGGTGATACTATAAGCCATGAAGTGGATAAACCCGGGCTAAAAGCCGGAGATAAAGTCAAGGGAGTGATTGACTGGGAGAGAAGGTATCGTTTGATGAGGATGCACACAGCAGCTCACGTGATTTCTATCATAATCGAGAAAGATGCAGATGCCCTCATTACAGGCAATCAATTAGGTCTTGAGAAGTCAAGGATTGAT
The DNA here is from genome assembly GCA_965603625.1 of Candidatus Woesearchaeota archaeon. GTDB lineage: Archaea > Nanobdellota > Nanobdellia > Woesearchaeales > SM23-78 > SM23-78. The sequence goes on along the minus strand of CBFDDS010000042.1, from coordinate 3,741 downwards.
TTCAATCTCGAGAACTTTGACAGGGACAAGTTTGCACAGTACATGGAAAAAGCTAATGAATTAATAAAAAAAGGAGCAAAGGTTAATCTTTATCTATTGCCTAGAGAAGAAGCACTGCAGAAATACGAGCGCTTGACTAATCTTGCAAAAGGATTCTCAGATGATATAAAAGAAGTAAGAATTGTTGAGATTGAAGGAGTGACTGTAGAAGCCTGCGGAGGCACTCATCTCAAGGATATAAGCGAGATTAAGGGTGTGAAGCTTCTTAAACTTGATAATAAAGGCAAGAATAATAGAAGATTGTATTATGAGTTGGTTGATTGAGGATAAATGCACACTGATTGCAAAAAATTTATAAACAGATATCTCCACCTATACACCACAATGAAAAGAGTTGATTGTGTTCATCTCGGACAATAGAATTCTTGATTCAAATAGTTACTTTTATAAAAAACTCAACCTTCTTGTGTATAATCCACAAACATGGCGGCGTTGGTGTAACCTGGTTAGCATAGGAGACTGTGGATCTTCTGGTCCGGGAAGCCCAGAACTTATTGGTCTGTGCTCGGAAATTCAAATCCCGGGCGCCGCCTCCTTTATAATCCTAGAGGTATTATCATGAAACTAGAAAACTCAAAGGGAACCAGGGACTTTGGTCCTGAGGAAAAGATTGTAAGGGAAGAAGTCATAAGTACTTTGAAGACTGTTTTTGAGCTATACGGCTTCAGCCCTTTGGAGACTCCTGTTCTTAACCGCTTTGAGTTGTTTGAGAGCAAGTACAGCATTGGCTCTGAGATGCTTAAGGAGACCTTTAGTCTCAAGGACCAGGGTGATAGAAAGCTGGGCTTAAGATTTGACTTGACTGTTCCCCTGGCCAAGTTTGTGGGTATGAATCCTGGCTTAAAGATGCCTTTCAAGCGTTATGAGATTGGAAGGGCTTTTAGGGACGGCCCTGTTAAGACTGGGAGGATGAGGGAGTTCTGGCAGTGCGATGTTGACATTGTCGGCGCCAAGTCCATGCTTGCTGATGCTGAGATACTCGCGGTTGTGGATGCTGTCTTCAGGAAACTGGGCATGCCTATTGTGATTAAGCTTAGCAACAGGAAGCTCCTTGAAGGCATTCTTGACTTCTCTAGTGTTAGCAAGGAGAAGAGATTTGATGTTATTGTTGCTATTGACAAGCTTGAGAAGCTTGGAGAGAACGAAGTGATTAAGGAGATGGGGCAAAAGGGCATTCCGGATGATGTTGCTGCCAAGATTATGAGCATTATCAATATGAAGGGAGCTAATAATGAGCTTCTCATCAATCTAAAGAATCTGGTAACTTCTAAGCTGGGTGCTGAGGGCTTGGAAGAGGTAGAGGATATTATTAATTACTGCTCTTCCTTTGGAATAAGGTGTGTAGAGTTCTGTCCCAGCCTTGCAAGGGGACTGGCTTACTACACAGGCCCTGTGTATGAAGTCTTTTTTAAGGATTCCAAGATAACCAGTTCTGCTGCTGGCGGAGGCAGGTATGATAACATGATAGGAGCCTTCCTGGGCGGAGGCAAGGAGTATCCTGCCACTGGCATAGCCTTTGGTCTTGAAGTGATAACAGAGGCTCTTAAGCAGAAGCAGAAGCTGGAGAAGAAGAGCGTTACCCAAGTGTTTGTTATCCCTATCAAGACAGAGAAGCAGAGCATTAAGATTGCTGAGGAGCTAAGAAAAGAGGGTGTCAAGACAGAGCTGGACCTCATGAAGAGGGGCATTAGTAAAAACTTGAGCTATGCCAACAGCCTGGGCATTCCCTTTGCAGTTATTATCGGCGATAAAGAGCTAAAAGAGAAAAAGGTCAAGCTCAGGGATATGAAGACAGGAAAAGAAGAGCTTCTGAGTGTAAAGGATGTTGTTAAGAAGGTAAAGTAATTATTTTTTTCTCCTAAAAGATAATCTCAGTCTCTTTTTTGATTTCTTTTTTTCGGGCTTCTTAGATTTTGGCTTTTTCCTTAGCACAGCTTTCAATAGGTCAGGGCGGTTGGTGATTATGCCGTCAACCCCGTTTTTGATAAGCTTTCTCATCAATGCCCTTGTGTTCACTGTCCAAACATTCACCTTGTAGCCCCTCTTATGAAGCCTTTTTATGAAGCCATTGGTTGCAAATGGATATGAGATATGGACATTATCAACTCTTGCAGATTTTGCAACAAAGAGTATCAGGCGGTTGGTTAGCTCGAATGACAGCTTGGCAATAGAAGTGGCAAAGTAGTCCCACTTGGGATGGTTTGAATTGAAAAAGATAAGAGCTGTTTTTAGAGTGGGAAGCTCAAGCTTAACAACCTTCAGTGCAGTGATGCTGCCTGAGGAAATCATTACCTGGTCATAGAGTTTATACTCTCTTATTAGTTTGATTAGCTGCAGGGCTGGCCAAAGGGTTTTCACCTCAATGTTGAGCCTGGTCTTGCTCTTCTTGATAACATCAAACACTTCTTCGATGACAGGCACTGTCAGGTTTCTGTCCTTTATCTTAAGCCTTCTTATCTCTTTAAGGCTTTTTCTTGAGACATATCCCTCTCCATTAGTGGTTCTGTTCAGCTTCTTGTCATGCATGAGTATTAGCGCATTATCCCTAGACAATCTTGCATCCACTTCTACCCAGTCAACACCCAACTGCACTGCTTTTCTTACAGCCAGAAGAGTATTCTCAGGATACTTGCCAGAAAAGCCTCTGTGTGCGATTATTAGGGTCATATTAGTATCACAGAACTATTATTTATAAGCCTCTTTTGAAAGCTTTTTTATCTTTTCATACTCTTTTTTCATTGGCTTGAGCAGAGCCACTATCTCTTCTGCTACTGCTGTTTTCAGGTCTGCTGGGTGGAGCTTCTTGTCAAGATAATCCTTTTCCAGGGCTTTGTAATCTTTATAGACTATGTCCCCTCCGAACTTCTCAGGCCTCTTAATAACAAAGTCCTCTCCCTTATCGCTTTTTATAATCATCAGGACATGCTTTACAAAAGCCAACACCCCATTATTCTCAATAACTCCTTCTGGGCAGAAAGCCTTTTTGAGCTTTGCCCTGACAGCATTGTCATCGTCAAGCAGGTCAATCTTTGAATCTTCTTTTGAGGCGCTCATCTTTTCTCCGATAAGCCCTGGTATCAGGGGAGTCATGACCTCTACTCTTGACTTGTATCCTACCTTGGGCAGGTACTCTCTTGCAAACATGAGAATCTTCCTCTGGTCCAAGCCTCCGTACTGGATGTCAACTCCCAGGTACTGCTCGTCAAGAGCCTGCATTATAGGATAGATTAAGCCTGAGAGCCTTGGATTGTCAGACTGCTTGACCACTTCTGAGCTGGCCCTTTTGCAGTCATTAACACTGGCATAGGTGGACATCCTGAGCACATCATGGAAATACTCAGCTGTCTTCTGGAAGCTGGAGCCTTTCACAATTTCAAAATTTTTGATATCAGCCCCTGTTGCCTCGAACATCTTGGGGATAACAGCACTGTAGTAATCATATCTCTTATCTAGGAGCTCCCAGGGAGTCTGGTCAAGGGCACCGTGAAAGTCTGCCAGCAAGAGCTTTACCTTGAAGCCTGCCTTCAAGAAGTCTGCTAATTTAAGCACCCATACAAAGTAGCCAACATGAGGCCTGCCAGTTATAGCAACTCCTATGTACATGGCTGGCTGCTTTTTCTCTTTCAAAAGCTTCTTTAGTTCGTCCTCTGTAACAATCTCTTCTGTGTTTCTCTTGATAAG